>JAKZTB010000333.1:0-8674 GCA_047517345.1 Alphaproteobacteria bacterium | reverse complement strand
GGCAGTCCGACAAGCCTAAAAAGGATGTCTGGCTCCGGCCCCTGCGACGGGATTGGAAACGCACCCTCAATCGCTAAAATCGGCCGGGGCGAATGGAAACGCCCGCGCTGATTCCACGGCCTGAACGAACGCTTACGAACGATTTACCGCCATGCGCATAGTGCGCGTTCGCTAGCGTATCTCCGAACGTTGTTTCTGTCACTTTCGTAGAACCTGCTTGGCAAACGATGCACATTCGGCAACGACAGGCGCCAGTCGGCGAATAAACCTATCAAAATTCCGTTAAATTCATGAAAACAAATGTATTTCCCGCTGTGTAAAATGGATTTATTGTGCCGGCGCCTTTCGTTAACGTGATTCCCCTCAATCGACGAATTCACCGATGACCGACTCTCATACCGGAATTGCATCGTTACGAGTTACCGTCAAACGCGGACAATCAAATCGATGAGGCGGCTTCGTCACTTCGGCGCTGCGGCGATCGCCGTTTTGTTCCTCAATCTGTTGCTGACCCTGCAGAACATTTGGCCCACGCCCTGGGTTCGGCCAACAGCGGAATTATCGGTCGAGGTCGCCGTCATCGTGCTGCTTCTCGCGGCCGCGATCGAATGGCGCGGCGTCTTGAGTACACGCCTGCGCTGGTGCCTTATCTTGGTTACGTTAGCGCTGGTCGCCGGACGCTACGCGGATATCACGGCCCCTGCGCTGTTCGGGCGGCGCATCGATTTGTTCTGGGATGCGCCGCATTTGCCGCGCGTCGCCGCCATGGTTGCGGAAAGTATGCCGGCGTGGCACCTCGCCCTCTACACCTGCGGACTTCTCCTATTGACGGCGGCAATTGTCTTCGGCGTCATGCGGTCGATCGATGCATTGTCCCTGGCTGCGGCGCGAAACGGGTTCCGCCGTGGACTGGCCGGTCTGGCCGTGTGCGCGATCGGAGTGTATGGCATTGGAATCGCCAGCACGCGTGTCACGACGGAGCGTTGGTTCGCACTGCCGGTGACACCGGTTTATGCGCAGCAGGCCGCTTTTCTCTCCAAGGCGACGCGTACTGACGAGACAGCCGCGAAGCCGTTGGCGCGATCCAATCTGAAAGCGCTGCGCGGAGCAGACGCGTTTCTGTTGTTCCTCGAATCCTATGGCGCCGGCGTCTTCGAGACGCCCCGCATGCAGCGCGCCTTACAGGCGGAGTTCGCAGCCTTGGAGGCATTTGCCGACAGTTCCGGCTGGTACACCGCCTCCGCCTTCATCGACTCGTCGACCTTTGGCGGTGCCTCCTGGCTGGCTCATTCGACAACTCTGTCGGGCCGCTGGATCGCACGCGAAGCCGATTACCGGATGTTCCTCGCAAAGCCTACCGAGACGCTGGTCGACCGGTTCCGCGACGCCGGATACCGCACCGTCGCCCTGCTGCCCGGCATCAAGCTTGACTGGCCGGAAGGCGCGGCCCTCCGTTTCGACCGGATCCTCGACGCCCGCACGCTCGACTACCGCGGGCCGGCGTTCGGCTGGTGGACGATCCCGGACCAGTTCAGCCTCGAGGCGCTCTACCAGCGCGAAATGGCAAGACCGGACCGCAAACCGCTATTCGTCCAATTCGCGTCGATCATGAGCCATATGCCGTTCGGGCCGACACCGCCCTATCAGCCGGACTGGAGCCGCATGACCACGCCCCGCCCCTACGATCCTCCGTCGCTCGATGCGGCGCTGCAGCTGAAACCGGATTGGAACGACATCACCGCCGGCTATCTGCGGACGATCAAATACGATTTGCAATTGATAAAGGGATTCCTCGAAAAGCGCGTGCCGGAAAATGCCCTCGTCATCGTTTCCGGCGATCATCAGCCGCCGGCTATCGTCAGCGGTAAAAATGCGTCCTGGTCGGTGCCGGTGCATATCTTCTCGCGCGATTCCACAATCGTCGACCGCTTCCGCACCGCCGGCTTCCGACGTGGCTTGCGACCGGCGCGCCCGACCTTGGCGCGAATGGACGACTTCAACAGAATAATTCTCGAGGCCCTCGATACCGGCCCCGGTCTGGCCAGCCGTTGAAGCGCGCGACTCTTTCTATTCTTCTATTCGGCACGCTCGCCAATCTCGCTGTCTGGGCGTGGGTTTTCCGCGCGCATGATGCGCCCGACTGGACCGGCGCCATGCTCTCGGGTGTTTCGTATAGCCCCTATGCGGCAGATCAAGACCCGGCAAGGGGCGACGCACCGACCGTACGCACAATTAAACGCGACCTAGACCTCCTGCAGCACCGCGTGCGGCGGATCCGCACCTACAGTTCGCTGGGCGCACTGCAAACAGTCGCATATCTCGCCGGCGACCGCGGCCTCACCGTGACGGCCGGTGCATGGATCGGAAAAGATGCAGATCGCAATCGGCGCGAAACAGGTTCTCTTGTTGCAATGGCCAAGACATACGACGCCATCGACCGCGTCCTGGTCGGCAACGAGTCGCTCCTGCGCGGCGATGTCCCCATCGGCACCCTGATCGCCGCCATCGAAGAAGTCCGGCGCAATATCGCGAAACCGGTCAGCACGGCAGAACCCTGGCATGTCTGGCTCGCCAACCCGGCGCTGGCCGCGGCCGTCGATTTCATCGGCGTTCAAATTCTGCCTTACTGGGAAGACGTGCCGGTAAACGAAGCCGTACCTTATGTGCTGCGGCGGCTGGCCCAGATCCGGGCCGCCTATCCCGGCAAGCATATCGTCCTGACCGAAGTCGGTTGGCCCAGTGCAGGTCGGGCAATCGGCGGCGCGCGCAGCAGTCGCATCGATCAGGCGGTTTTCCTACGCACCTTCCTTAATGAAGCGCAAAACCTCGACTATTTCGTCATCGAAGCTTTCGACCAGCCTTGCAAAATTTCCTTAGAAGGGATGGCCGGCGGTTATTGGGGGCTGTTCGATGACGCGCGCGAAGCAAAATTTCCCTGGACCGGTCCGGTGCGCGAACGCGACGACTGGCCGGTCTGGGCATTGCTTGCGGTTCTGATCGGACTGCTCCCGGCACTGCGCTACGCCCACGCGCGGCCGGCCTTGCGCGCGCAGGGGGCGGCGCTGGTCGCCGGCATAACGCAGACCGCCGGCAGCGCCCTGGTTTGGGCCCTGTTGCCGACAATCGTGCTCTACCTGTCGGCGGTTGAACTCGCCATTTGGGCGGTTCTGTTCGCGGCTGCCCTATTCCTGATTCTCGGCGTGTTCGTCGACGCGGTCGAAGCGACGGACTTGATCTGGACCGGTCCTCTGCAACGCCGATTTGCGCCACACGGAACCCGCGGAGCGCCGGAAGATCTACCCAAGGTTTCCATCCATGTGCCGATCCACAACGAGCCGCCGGCGATGGTGCGGCGCACGCTGAATGCGCTCGCCAATCTCGACTATCCCGATTTCGAAGTTATCGTCTTGGACAACAACACCTGCGATGCGGCGCTATGGCAGCCCATTGAAGCGCAATGCGCAGCATTGGGAAACCGGTTCCGGTTCCATCGTTACGACCGGCTCGCGGGCTACAAGGGCGGCGCGCTGAACCGCGCCCTGGCGCACGGCGCGCCGGACGCCGAGATCGTCGCCGTCGTCGATAGCGACTACTCGGTAGACCGCGGCTGGCTGAAAGCGTTGGTGCCGTTATTCGCCGATCCCGAGATCGGATATGTGCAAGCGCCGCAGGATTACCGCGACCGCCGCGGCAGCTTTTTCAAATCGTTCTGCTACTGGGAATATGCCGGTTTCTTCCGGATCGGCATGGTCCGGCGCAACGAAGACGACGCTATCATCCAGCACGGCACCATGACCCTGATCCGCCGCGAGGCGCTGGTGGCCGCCGGCGGCTGGGCCGAGTGGTGCATTACCGAGGATGCGGAACTTGGATTGCGGCTGGCGCACACCGGGTGGCAATCCGCCTATGTCGCGGAATCGCACGGCCGCGGCGTCACGCCTGACAGCCTGGCCGCATACAAGGCACAGCGCTTCCGCTGGGCGTACGGCGCCATGCAAATCCTCAAACGGCGCTGGCGCTGGTTGGTCATGGGGCAGAAAACGCGCCTGTCCCGAGGGCAACGGTTTCACTACCTCGCCGGTTGGCTGCCCTGGGTCGCCGACGCGGCTGGCCTGCTGTTTACGCTCGGTGCAATCGGTTGGACAGCCGCTTTGATCCTGTCGCCGGAAACTACGGAACTGCCGCCGGCTGCGTTTCTCGTGCCAACGATTGCGGCCTTCGCGTTTCGGCAGTGGCGGCTCTTCAAACTGTTTGGCCATGACGCACCCTGTCCGGCGGCCGACCGCGCGAAAGCGGCCATAGCGGGATTGGCGCTCAGCCATACCGTCGCGAAGGCGGTGATCTGCGGCCTGTTCACGTCGGGCCGGCCGTTCCTGCGAACCCCGAAATATCGCCGCGGTCCAGCCTTGCTGCGCGGCGTGACGATGGCAGTGGAGGAGGCGGTTATCCTCTGCTGCTTGATCGCCATGTCTGCCGGTTTCGCCGTGACGAACGGACTGTGGCAACTCGATGCCTGGTTGTGGCTGATGGTGCTCGCCGTCATGTCGTTGCCTTACGCCGCAACCGTTACGCTCGGCGCGATCAACGGTCTGCCGGAGCCAGCGCGCCGTCGCGCGCGGCTGGGCGGCGCAGCGCCGCCGGTCCCCGCCTATCCGCCCGGCGAACAACGCAGAAAGCGGAGGCCGTGACCTGAACCCCATGATGTTGCTAAACTCCCTGCTGACGACAAGCAGACAGGGAGTTTGGCATGGCGACGGCGAGTGCGGCGAAACGCGACACATCGAATCTCACCCTTCCCCCCGAGAAGCTCGAGGCCATCTACACGACGATGCGGCGCATCCGATCGTTCGAGGAGCGCACCGCCGAGTTGTTTCAGGAAGGGCTGGTCAAGGGTACCGCGCACAGCTATGTCGGCGAGGAGGCTATCGCGTCGGCCGTCGGAGAGATCCTGCGCGACGACGACTACATGGCGAGCAACCATCGCGGCCACGGCCATTGCATCGCCAAGGGCGCCAATCTCGACCGCATGATGGCCGAGCTGATGGGCCGGGATACCGGCTATTGCCACGGCCTCGGCGGTTCGATGCACATCGCCGACCTGGATTTGAACATCCTGGGGGCGAACGGGATCGTCGGCGCGGCAATGCCGCTCAGTTGCGGCACCGCGCTGGCGGCGAAGCTGCGCGGCACCGATCAGGTCGTCGTCGCCTTCTTCGGCGACGGCGGTTCGAACCAGGGCATTTTCCACGAATCGCTGAACCTGGCGTCGGTGTGGAAACTGCCGGTCCTGTTCATCTGCGAGAACAACCAATACGCGCTCAGCACCTCCTACAGGCGGACCACGTCGGCCGCGCAAATCTCGGACCGTGCGATTGGGTATCAGATTCCAGGCGTGACCATCGACGGCAACGATGCGGTGGAGGTCTATAACGTCGTCGAGGAAGCGGTCGCGCGGGCGCGCGCCGGCGAAGGACCGACCCTGATCGAGTGCCTGACCTACCGTTGGGGCCAACATTCGCTTCGCGCCAATCTGAAGGACCCGCGGCCCGACAAGGAACTGAAAGACTGGATTGCGCGCGATCCGATGAAGATCATCGAGAAGGCTTTGCTCGACACAAAGGCGGTGACCCGCAAGCGCTTCGACGAAATCGGCAAGGCGGTGGAGAGCGAACTGGAAACCGCTGTCGCATTCGGCAAGGGCAGCCTGGAGCCCGACGTTGCAACGATGGAAGCGGCGGTCTACGCGCCGCACGCGACCTATACCGAGCCGGGCCCGGCGTCCGACCGCGAGCTCAGCTTCCCCGAGGCGCTGAACGAAGCGCTGCATCAGGAAATGGCGCGCGACGACAGCGTCTTCGTGATGGGCGAGGATGTCGGCGACACCGGCGGCATCTTCACCGTGACCAAGGGATTGATAGACGAATTCGGCGAGGAGCGAGTCCGCGACACGCCGATCTCGGAAGCGACCTTCGTCGGCTGCGGCGTCGGCGCCGCGATCGCCGGCATGCGCCCGGTTGTCGAAATTCAGATCTTCGACTTCGTCGCCCTGACCATGGACATGCTGGTCAATCAGGCGGCCAAGTTCCGCTACATGCTGGGCGGTGGCCCGACGGTGCCGCTCGTCGTGCGCGGACCGCAGGGCGGCGGCATCCGCATGGCCGCGCAGCACAGCCAGAGCCTGGAGGCCTGGTTCACCCACGTCCCGGGGCTCGTCGTCCTCGCGCCGTCGACACCGTACGACGCGAAGGGGCTGCTGGTTTCCGCGATCCGCGACGACAACCCGGTCATCTTCCTGGAAACAAAGCTGAGCTATGTCGGCGCCGGCGGTCCGGTCCCCGAAGAGCTCTATGCGATCCCGATCGGCAAGGCGGATGTGAAGCGCGCAGGCGCCGACGTCACCGTACTGGCGACCATGGCCATGGTGCCGCGCGCGCTCACTGCGGCGACCCAGCTCGCGCGCGAAGGCATCGACGTCGAAGTCATCGACCCGCGCACCCTGCGCCCGCTCGACGAGGAAGCGATTCTCGCCTCGGTGCGCAAGACCAACCGGCTGGTCATCGTGCACGAGGCCTGGACGAAGGGCGGTTTCGGCGCCGAGGTCTCGGCGATGGTCGTCGAGAAGGCGTTCGACTATCTCGATGCACCGATCCAGCGGGTCGGCGCCAAGGACGTACCGATGCCCTACAATGACGGTCTCGAAGTCGAGGTGATTCCGTCGATCGAGCGCATCGCGAACGCCATCCGCGACATCGTGAAGTGAATGGCGGCGACCTCGTAAAGCAAGCTGCCGCGCGCATCGACGCGCGGGATTACCAAGCCGCTTTGGTACTATGCGACCGAGCGCTCGATGCGAATTCACGGAACATTGCCGCGCTGGTCAACCGGGGCTCCGCGCTGATCGGGCTCGGCGATCCGGTGCAGGCCCGGCGCAGTTTCAACGGCGCCCTCAACGAGGACCCGACCCATGACAGTGCCTGGGACGGGCTCGGCAAGGCGCATTACAATCTGGCCGACCCTGAAGCCGCCGCCAAAGCCTTCCGCACCGCCGCCAACCTGTCCGACGACTCGGCGCTGTCGCGCTATCACCGCAGCCTGGCCTTGCTATTGGCCGGAATCTTCGAGGAAGGCTGGGCCAATTACGAGTCCCGAATCGACGTGCCCGCGCTCGGCCATCGCCGCTACGACAAGCCGCGCTGGAACGGCGAACCGCTCGACAGCAAACGCCTGCTGATCGTGGCCGAGCAGGGCTATGGCGACATGATCCAGTTCGCGCGCTACCTGCCGCTACTGGCGCGGTTCGGCGGACAGGTCCTGTTCGAAGCGCCAGCGGATCTGATCGATCTCTTCGCGCCCCTGGCGGAACACGCGACCTTGATCGCCAGCGACAGCGGCCCCGTGCCAGCCGGCGACTTCGACTGCCACGCCTACCTGATGAGCCTCGGCTGCATCCTCGGCACGACGGCCGAATCCGTGCCGGCCGATATCTCTTATATCGCCAAGCCTTCAGACCGCATCGACGCCTGGCGCGAAGCCCTGGACGGCCCCGGCTTCAAAGTCGGCTTCGCCTGGGCCGGCCGCCCGACCCACCCGCAGGACGCGCAACGCTCCATGGACAGCGATCTGTTCGCGCCGTTGGTGGAAATCGACGGGGTACGCCTCTACAGCCTGCAGAAAGACAAGACAACGAGGCCGCTCGCGCCCGAACTCGGCGACCGCCTCGCCGCCGACTTCGGCCCGCAACTGACCCGCTTCGCCGAGACCGCGGCGATCATCCAGCATCTCGACCTCATAATCACCGTCGACACCTCCCTTGCCCACCTCGCCGGTGCGCTGGGCAAATCGGTCTGGATTTTGTTGCCCTTCGCGCCCGATTGGCGCTGGATGCTCAAGCGGGAAGACACGCCATGGTACCCGAAAATGCGGCTGTTCCGGCAGGAGATGGCGGGGAACTGGGGAGTCGTATTCGGACGGGTGCGTGGCCAGTTAGCCGAGGAAATCTCCAATAAAGGGCTTTAATCCATTGCTATTTCATTGCGCGCTTCGTTAGTCCGTAGTTTCGTTTTGGGCAAGACGTTCTCGCGCGGCCTCTACGACCGCCCCTGGAAATTGCTCCGCGTGCTTAGCCACGAGATATTCCGCTGTTAATTCCGATAAACCCTTACTGACCAAAAGCTTAAAGCCTTCCGTTGGTTCGCCGATTGCCCAGTCAATTAAACACTGCTAACGCCTTTGTTCTTTAGTTTTTGGCGGGTGCGACTCGCTTTCGTCGTACGGCCATTCTTTTCGGTAAGCAACTCTTCGTATGCATTCAAGACGTCGTAGAAATCCCGTTCCAAAGGATCATCGAAAGCCATACCTTCCAATGAACAAAGTCGTTTGAACGCCAACCAGTAAACATCATCTCGTTCCAATCTCTTGGCGTTTGCCATCAGATTGCGGAGCGCCTTGATGTCGCTCTACAGTGCAATTTTTTCCGGCTTCATTCCTTATCTTAACACAAAAAAGGGAGAATATTTTGGTTGAGTCTCTTCCCGCCCAGGAACAATTTTTTGTCCGGGCTGAAGGTGCGAGATGAGGGAGCGCGCACCTGCTGAAGGTGATTTGGGTCGTTTCCAAGCTTGGCTTGACGACGTCATGAGAGCCGCCTGACTCCGCCGAGCGGCGTTTTTTGGCA
>JAKZTB010000332.1:0-7067 GCA_047517345.1 Alphaproteobacteria bacterium | reverse complement strand
CTGCCATAGCGGCCCAATGCTTCTGCTATGCGCACAATCCGTATCTCCGGATCCATCGATACCCCCGGTTCCTTGGAACGCTTCAAGAAACCGGACATATCGCGTGCTACACATTCCGGACATACCTTGTGCTACTGACATGCTTGTGTTGTCGATCAACAGGCGTGCACCGTCTCGCCTCATAAACCGGACTGGCTGCTATAGTTGGGGAAAAACAATTGCTTGCCCTCGACGCGGAAGCGCGCGATGGCGTCCTGGCCGGCAGGCGCACTCAACCATTCCACGAAAGCGCGGGATGCTTCCGTATTGACATGCGGATGCCGCGTTGGATTGACGCGTAGGACGCCATATTGATTGAAGAGCCTGGGATCGCCTTCGATGAAGATGTGTAAGCTTCCCTTGTTCCGAAAGCTGAGCCATGTCGCGCGGTCAGCAAGCACATAACCGTCGAAACCGCTGGCGATATTGAGAGTCGCACCCATGCCGGCGCCGGCTTCGCGGTACCATCTGCCTGAATTCGCGGCGACGTTGACGCCCGCGGCGGCCCAGAGCCGGCGTTCGGCACGATGCGTGCCGCTGTCGTCGCCGCGCGAGACGAAAATCGCGCGCTTGACCGCGATCTCGCGTAGCGCGGCCAGTATGTCCGTCAGGCCGGCGACTTTCGCCGGATCGTCTCTCGGACCCAGCAATACGAAGTCGTTGTACATGATGCGGCGGCGGTCGATACCGAACCCGTCCGTGACGAACTTTCTCTCGGCGGTCGAATCATGCACCAGCAGGGCATCGACGTCGCCGTTGCGTGCGAGCCGGAGGGCCTGACCCGTGCCGACCGCGATCACCCGCGTCTTGATGCCGGTCCGGGCCTCGAATATCGGCAGGAGATACGCGAACAAGCCGGCGTTCTCCGTAGATGTGGTCGAAGCCAGTAAGAAATCCCGCTCCGCGGCAAGCGAGGGGAGTACCAGTCCGATCACCGTTCCCCATGCCAGCAAGGAGAAAGTTATCCGTCGCTGCCACATTATCGAGTTGTGTCTGTTGCTCATTGTCTATACCAGATCAAGATTGATTGAACCCATTTCTTGGGTTCGAGCGATATTGTGAATCTGCTATATTTCTAGGAGATAGACCAGATTCACGCGGCTGTTGGATCGCCAGAGGCGATTCCAATCAACCCCGATCTGGTCCAGAGGATTGATCGTCGCCGCCAATTTCTTCGTCATATTGATCGATTATATTTTCTGTAGTTGGGCCTGCGGGCAAAGCGGGCTATAGAGAAATCGTCAACTCCCTCCATTTGATTGCGGTGTTGCCCCGTTTGTTACCTCAAATCATTCAACATTGAGATGCGCGACGCACTCAATTTGATTTTGCCGCCAGGACGAAGTCGAACTCGACCTCCCAATAGGGATTGGCCACGTTGAAATTTTCCGCCCGGGCCGCATCGTCCATTTTGACGAAATCGGCCAACAGGCTTTCTTTCACCCCGAATACCGCGTCGGAATCGATATAGGGATCGTCGGGGACGAAAATGTGGGTGGTGATCTCCTCGTAGCCCTCGGCACCGACGATGTAATGCAAGTGAGCCGGACGGTTGGGGTGCCGCCCGAGATCCACCAGCATCGCGCCGACCGGCCCGTCGACGGGGACCGAATAATGCTGCGGTTTCACCGCCCGGAACCAGTAGCCGCCGTCCTTTTCGCTATGGAACACGCCGCGCAGGTTGAAGTCTGGCTGGATGCCCTTTTGCTGAACGTCGTAGAACCCTTCGGCATTGGCTTGCCAGACGTCGAGTTTCGCGCCTTCGATCGGCGCGCCATCCACGGTTCGCACCTTGCCGTGAACCACGAGGGGCTCGCCCTTGCCGTCCAGGCAAATGTCTGCGCCGTTCGCCAACACCGGCACATCGCCCAGGTGGAACGGTCCGAGCACGGTGGTTTCGGTGGCACCACCCGGTTTGCGGTTGTTGATGGCGTCGACAAGCATCGACACGCCCAGCACATCCGATAGGAGGATGAATTCCTGCCGCCAGTCATCGCACATATGGCCGGTCTTCGTGAGGAACTGGATGGCCTGCATCCACTCCGCTTGGGTCGGCTCGATTTCCTTAACCGCGGCGTGAAGGTGGCGGATAACCACTTCCATAATCTCGCTGAGACGCTCGTTGCCGTCGCCGGAAATACGGCTTGCCACAAGCTCGGCGCTATTGGCCTCGGTGAAGTATCCTTTGCCCTGCTCGCCGGTCACGTCGCTTCTCCCCAAATTGTCTACTTACGGAACGGATCTCGCACCATTGTACCATCAATCCAGGAAGCGTTTGCCGTCCGAAAACGTGACGCGAAGGTTGAAACCGCCTTCATTGACCAACCAGGGCCGGACCGTGAAACTGCGGGCGCCGCTGGCGTGCATCGGATCCGATTGGGCGATTTCCCGGGCATGGGCGAGACTTTTGGCCCGGATGACAACCATACCCTCGCCTTCCCAAGTTTCCTCGTCGTCGGCCCAGAACGGTCCGGCTGCGAACATGATGCCTTTCTGCTCGATCTCGACCTGAAATTCGAGATGGGGACCGATGTTTTCCATAACCGGACCCAGCCCGCTGGTCGGCTTGGTGTGGATGACATAGAGCTGTTTCTGCAACATTTGCGGTGTTTTCTCGAGAATATCGGATTTCGTGATTTTCGGCGCGCTCATGACTCATTCTCCCCTTGGGCAGTTGCCTCGGACTAGTCTAAGCTACTTTTCGCATCCATCCGCGGGGAAACGTCCATGAGCGATCTATCGCAATTCCAGATCACCAAACGCTGGCCGGCACAGCATCCCGACCGCATCCAGCTCTATTCGCTGCCCACGCCGAATGGTGTGAAAGCATCGATCGCCCTCGAAGAGTTAGGCTTGCCCTATGAGCCGCATCTGGTGTCTTTCGGGACGGACGACCAGTTGACGCCGGAGTTCCTCTCGCTCAACCCCAACAACAAGATTCCGGCGATCATCGACCCCGACGGGCCCGGCGGCGCGCATCGAGTGCATCCAGTGGCTGATGTTTCAGATGGGCGGTCTCGGCCCGATCGTCGGCCAGCTCGGCCATTTCTACAAATTCGCCGCGGACAAGATCACCGACCCCTACCCGACCGACCGCTACGTGGCGGAAAGCAAGCGCCTTCTGAACGTGCTGAACGGCCGTCTCGAAGGCCGCGACTACATCATGGGCGACGACTTCACCATCGCCGACATCGCCACCTTCCCCTGGATCCGCGTGATCGGCGGTTTCTACGGCGCGGCCGAAATCGTCGGACTGGACGAATACAGCAACGTCACCGCCTTCGTGCAGCGCTGCGAGGACCGCCCCGCTGTCGCGAGAGGGTTGGTGCAGCCGCCGCGGGACTAACGGCGCGTCTGTAAGAGCCTGGCTCCATGCGCTAATCCGCGTCGTCCCGGCGCGCGGTGAAGGTCAGGCCGGTGTCCTCGAACGTCTTCAGCAGCCCCGGTTTGATGGATTCGATCTCCTCGGCGCATTGCGGCGCGAAGTCGATATCGTTCATGTCGTGCACCCCGCCAGAGATGATGACCTGCAAAATCCCCTCTTCGTCGGCGATGTTGCGGAAACCCCGGCACACGCCGGGCGGCACGGAAATCGTGTCGAACAGGCCAAGCTCCGCCCGGTTGCCGCCATCGTCGTTCCAGAACACCTCGAAGCGCCCCTGCATGACGGTAAACGTCTCAAAGGTCTCCCGGTGTGAGTGCAGAGACGGGCCCGTGCCGGGCGGGCAGGACGCATAGGTGATCGTGATCCCGCCGGCGCCGGTGATGGGCGCGCTGGCATTGATCGGCGTGTCGACGTCCTGATCCAGCCCGATCACCGACAACAGCTTCCGCGCCCAGACAATATCCGCCGCCTGCACGGGAATCCCGGTGTTCTTCTGCGCTTCCAGGGGTTCGAGCGCGTCAAAGCGCGCGACCCTGGTCGCCATTTCGGCATCGCTAATTTCGATGGTGCGCATGAGTGCCTCCCGTTTGATGACGGCCGTACGGTAGCCGTTTCCCGCACGCCTCTTAAAGGCCAAATAAGGCCCCTCCCCTCTCGCGCCTTGAACCACGGCGTCTGATGCAATTCAATACGCCGTGCCGCGCGTTGCAATGGGAAACGATATGGATTCGATCGAAGGCGCTGAAATGGATTATTTGGAACGAGTCCGGGCGCTGGGCCCGGCGATCCTGGGTGCAGCCGATCAGGCGGAACGGGACCGCGAACTGCCCACGGCGCTGGTGGACGGGCTGCACGATGCCGGCCTGTTCCGCTTGCTGCTGCCGATTCCCTATGGCGGCGCCGAAACCGATGTGCCCACCTTCTTTCAGATCATCGAGGCGGTCGCCAAATACGACGCCAGCACCGCCTGGTGCCTGTGCCAATCCAATGGGTGCGCCATGGCCGCCCCCTATATGGATGCCGCGATCGCGCAAGAAATCTGGGGCGACGATCCCAAGGCCTCCGTCGCCTGGGGGCCCGGCAAGGCGACCGTGACCGAGGTCGAGGGCGGCTACAAGGTCACCGGCAACTGGTCGTTCGCGAGCGGCGGGCGGCACGCGACATGGTTCGGCGGCCACACCAACATCCTCAGCCCCGAGGGCGAACTGACCTGGAACGACGACGGCACCCCCGCGGTCCGCACCATGATGTTTCCCGTCGAGGTAGCGCCGATGACAGCGATTTGGGATGTCGTCGGTCTGCTCGGCACCGGCAGCGACGCGTTCGCCGTCGACGATTTGTTCGTCGCTGAGGAATATTCGGTGCTGCGCGAAATTCCGTCGGAGCGCCGTTACGAAGCGCCGCTATACCAATTTCCGGCGATGTGCCTTTACGCAGCCGGTTTCGCCGGAACGGCGCTCGGCATCGCCCAGTCGATGTACGATTCCTTCATGGCGACCGCGCTCGAGAAAAAACCCCGGTTGCAGCGCAACCTGCTGAGCGAAAACCCGGTCGTGCAATGGCAGACCGCGCAGGCGAAAGCGATGCTGGAATCGGCGCGCGCCTACCTGCTGGACGAGCTGAACAAGATCTGGGCGGACGTCGTGGCGAGCGGCACCCTGACCGTCGAACAGCGCATGCGGATCAGACTGTCGTCGACCTACGCCATTCACCAGGCCAAGGAAGCGGCCGACCTGGTTTACGACATGGCCGGCGCCACCGCGATCTTCCGATCCAGCCCGTTCGAGCGGCGGTTCCGCGACCTGCACACGGTGACCCAGCAGCTGCAGGGGCGTAAGTCGCATTTCCAGACCGTCGGCGCGTTTCTTTTCGGCGGCGAGCTGGATCTATCGGTTTCTTAACAAGACAACCAAAAATTGGCCTATGGCTGTTCAGACTCCGGCGCGCCAGTTTGTGCCCGGGCCGCAGCTGTGTGATAATTGTCCTGTTCAGTTTTCGAGCCAGTTGCCGTTTCGTGGGCCGGGTTGGGCCCGTTGCGAGGCGGGTGCTTCCGACGCCCTTGCCGGCGCGTCGAGCGGGCGGCCGGGAACACCGCTCCCCGGTCGTGCGGAAGCCATGAAGGGAGTATCGGTATGCATGTTTCCGACATTCTGAAGCACAAGGGCGCCGACGTGGTCACCAGGCGGCCGGAAGATTCCGTGCTGTCGATCGCGCGGCTCTTGAGCGCCAAACGTATCGGCGCCATCGTGATCGTCGACGGCCGGGGCGCGGTCGCCGGTATCATCTCGGAGCGCGATATCGTCCACGCCATCGCGGTCAAAGGCGATCGGGCGTTGGAGATACCGGCGCGCGACGTGATGACGCGCGACGTGATTAGCTGCACCGCCAATGACATCATCACCGCGGTTATGAAAACGATGACCAACCGCCGGGTCCGCCACGTGCCGGTCATCGAGGACGGCAAACTCAAAGGCATGGTCAGCATCGGCGACATCGTCAAAAACCGTCTCGACGAGTCCGAGTTGGAAACCCGGGTGCTGCGCGACTACGTGCACGCCACCCGCTGAGCGCCGCGGCCCGGACCGAGCGCGCGCGCCGCGGCGGTAGCGGGGGCGTTGGATCTGTCGGTTTCGCAGCGGTTACGCTGGTTTACGGCCGCCAGATTTCGGACGGCGGCTGCATCTCATCACCCATCGCCCATCGAAGCGCGCGCGCAATGGCGACCCAAACGACGGCGTTTTTGTGATGGGGATGACGCGTTACCATTTCGTCCAAGCGCTCCAACTCCCGAATGACATCTCTCGTATCCCGCATGTCTCTCTCCATCCCGTTCGTGCGAAGCCAAACGCCGAACCAATTCACGGGGTCGGCCTTAAACTTCGATCACGGACTCACAACATGCTGTGCGGTAGCGCCGAATTTCGCCGTGAAGCCGTGCCAAAACCGCGCGGCGAATTCGGATCGAATTTTAAACGAATTGTACCTGGCCGGGACATGTTTGTTTGTTCGAAACAGCTTTTGCAGTTCTTACAGTACTGTCACCGTCTTTGGGCCTCATTGTCCTAAGCGCCTCGCTAAATCTCTTGTTCCTTCGTAGGCGCGAATAGGCTCGTCTTTACGGGACAGGGCCTCACCCTTGGGCCGGTCTACAAGTTTCGCAGCAGCTACATGTGTGCTACTATTTCGCGAACTATGCTGGCGTCTTATGCGAATATTTTGGAGTTCCTTTAATTGAGACATCACCTCGTAATTCTTTCGGCCCTGTCGGTAGCAATGGCGGCTTGCGTCGATTCTCGCGATCCGAATCCCGTGCGTATTAAGCAGAGCGGGGACAAAGAAATGTCCTGTACGGATTTGGCGGTCGAATTCAAAACGAACACCGAAGTCGCGACGAACAAGATTTCTAAGAACAACAGCGACGACGGGCAGGATTTGCTGTTGGGCGCCCTCATTTGGCCCGGCCTTGCTGATTTCAAGAACGCCGAAGGTACGGAAGGAAACGCCCGGGTGCGAGTCTCGCATGGCAGTGATGTCTGCGGCTTGGTTCGTTGAGTTCAGGCAGCGATTGCCATGGCTGCTGCACGTGGACTGATGTTGTCGTTGGCCGGTGTGTCGGTTGCGCTGATCAGGGCCTTCCATGCCC
>JAKZTB010000331.1:0-30112 GCA_047517345.1 Alphaproteobacteria bacterium | reverse complement strand
AACTCTACAATGCCCAGTGGATCGTCGAAAAGAACGGCTACCTGAGCCCCGCTCAAGCTCGTCAGGCGTGGCACGCCGCGATCTCAATCAGGCCCGCCGCGTGAGACAAACTTGTGTCCAAGGAACCGGGTGCGCTACAGTCAGGTTAAAGCGCTCCGCATGTCCCTCGCCTTTGTCATCGCGCTATCGTACTGACGCACCAGCCGTCGCATGAACGCGCTGGCGATCAGCAGTTCCGGGCGCGACATGCCGGCGAACCAGCGATCGTTTACGGCGCATAGCAGTGGCGCGAACGCGCTCAATTTGTCCAGGGCGTCGGACGTCAGACGAAGAGAAACAGCGCGGCTGTCATTGGAATCGGTGGTTTTAACCACCCAACCCAAATAAGTCAGTTGCTTTACGATCACGGTTACGTGGGCGGCGGCGATATGCAAATGCTCGGCAATGGTACGAACCCGGACACTTCCTTTCTGCTCAAGATACATCAGAGCGGTCAGGACCGAAAATTCGGCGACGCCGACGCCGAGAGCCTTCGCGAGTTCGCGCCGCATCGACTGCATCCGACCGGTGGCCGCGCTGAGCAAGGCAACCAACTCGCGAAATTCGTGATCGTTCCCGTCGATAACAAGCTCTTGATTGGAAATCGTGAGCGGTGAGCGTTCCGCCGCGGTTTCCTTCGATTCCGAACGTGAAGCCATGTTTTATTCCTTATTGCCAGCGCCGATTCCTACGACACGCTCCTAGTAAATGGAATTCGCCGTGATAACAAATTTTATGTAATAGAAATAGCTATGTTACATTGCTAAAACTTGCCCACCGTTTTACAGTCGCGTGTTCTTGCATTCGACGAATATGGGGAGTTTCGAGAAATGGCGCGCAGCGGATCGCAGTTCCTGGAAAGCCTCGACGATGGGCGCACCATATTTATCGGCGGCGAGCGGGTCGAAAAGGTCACAGAACATCCGGCGTATAGAAATGCCGCGCAATCAATCGCGAACCTGTACGACTTTCAAGGCAAGCCGGATAATTTGCAATCGATGACCTTTGCGTCACCCAAGACCGGCGACCGGGTGAGCCGGATGTGGCAATTGCCGTACAGCTACGAGGATTTGGTCACCCGCCGCGAAGCGCTGACCGCATGGGCGGAAACCCATTTCGGCTATATGGGACGTTCGCCCGATCACGTCGCCTCGACAATCGCCGCCTTCCATATGGGCAGCGAAATCTACAAGGGGCATGGCGCCGAGCGAGCCCAGGCGGTGCGCGACTATTACGAATACGCGCGCGACCGCGATCTCTACCTTTCCTACGTCATCATCGATCCCCAGGGCGACCGCTCTAAGTCCCGCGGCGAAGGCGGCAACGCCGACCTGACCGTGTCGGTCTGCGGTGAGGATTCCGAGAGTATCACGTTGAGAGGCGCCAAGATGCTGGGCACCGGTGCGGTGCTTTCGGACGAAATACTGGTATCCACGTTACGGCCGATGAAGGACGGCGAGGAGAAATGGGCGTTCACCGCGATGCTGCCGATGAACGCGCCCGGGTTGAAGATCCTGTCCCGGCGTTCCTACGAAGCCGCGGCGACGTCCGAGTTCGACTATCCGCTTTCGGCACGGTTCGACGAAAACGACGCGCTGATCTATTTCGACGATGTGAAGGTTGCCTGGGACCGCGTCTTCGTGAACGGCGACATCCGCGCCCAGTTTGCGCAATGGCACAGCACGCCGGCGCATTCCTACCAGAACTATCAGGCTGAAATCCGGCTGATGGTGAAGCTGCGTTTCCTGGTCGGGCTGGCGCGCCGCATCACTGAGACCACCGCATCGATCAGTTTTCCCCAGGTCGTGGAAACGCTGGGCGAGCTTTCTTCGCAATTGCAGATCATCGAAGCCTTTGTTACCGCCATGGAGGTCAAGGGCTGGCGTTACGGCGACTATTACATGCCGGACCGGGAACTGCTTTACGCCTGTCAGGTGCAGTCGCAGGCGCTCTATCCGAAAATCGTCCAGACCCTGCGCGACCTGGCCGGCGGCGGCATGATCATGCTGCCGTCCTCGGTCGAGGATTTCGCCGATCCGGAAATCGCGTCACTGATCGGCCGGTCGCAATACTCACCTGTCACGGACTCCATAGGCCGCGTGAAACTGTTTAAGCTGGCCTGGGACGCGGTGGGCTCGGAATTCGCGTCGCGGCACACCCAGTATGAGATGTTCTATTCGGGACCCAAGGTCGTCACCACCGGCATGGCCTTCCGCACCTTCGACTGGGACCGGGCGACGGCGCTAACCGATCGTTGTCTGGAGAGTTTCGACCTGCCCGACGGCTTGCCTGCAACGGCGCAGGTCTAACCAGCGCAAGGGAGCGTTTCGACCATGGCAAATCTGGACATCGCCGGCATATCCGTAGCGCCAGGAACCCGCCAACGGCATGAAGTCGAACTCGTCGAACTGGCCGACGGGACCAAAGTGTCGATCCCGCTCGACATCATCAATGGCGGCAAACCGGGCCCGCGCCTGTACCTTGGCGCCGCGATCCATGGCGACGAGGTGGACGGGGTGGCGATCCTGTTCCGCGCGCTGGCCGATATCGATCCGGCCAAACTGCGCGGCAGCATCGTCTGCGTCCCGGTCCAGCACCCGCTGTCGTTCCATGCCGACCATCGGCTGCCGATTTCCCAGTTCATGAAATCGCCACTCGATCAGGCGCCGGCGGACGCTTGGACTTGCTTTCCGGGCATCGCGGACGGCAATTTGGCGCAGATTCTCGCCGCGACGTTGTTCGACATGATCTCGAAATGCGATTGGGCGGTGGATATCCACACGCCGACCCGCGGCGGCCGTTACGTACCGATCGCGATCCTGCCGCATCCCAATCTGGGCGAAGCGCACGGCAGGGCCGAGGAAATGGCCCATGCCTTCGGCAGCGGCTGGATCATGCGCACGGATTCGGGGTTTTACGTCGCCGACGGCATCCTGTGCGTCGAGGCGACCCGGGCCGGCATTCCCTGTTTCACCTTCGAGACCGGCGAGGGCGGCAGGTTGGAAGAAGACGTGGTGGACGACGGCGCCGGCTATATCCGCAACGTCATGCGGTGGCTGAAGATGATCGACGGCGACCCGACACCGGCAGAGCAGACCTACGTCATGCGCGAGTTCCTCGGCCTGCGGGCGCAACGCGGCGGACTGCTGCTGAACCGCGCCAAGCTGGGCGATTTGGTCAAGGCCGGCGATTTGCTCTGTTCGATCTTCAACATCTATGGCGACGAGGTGGAAACCATCCTCGCGCCGGAGGATGGCGTCTTCGTGCGCACGACGACATTGTCCACGGTCTCGCGCGGCGAACGGGCGGCGACATTGGGCCTCCTGTGAGCGGGGCCTTGGAACGGGAACGTCTCGCCTCCCGGATCGAGGACCTGCGGGACGACATCGTAACCTTCTGCGCCGCATTGGTGCGCATCGACAGCCAGAACCCTCCCGGCGATACGGGCGCTCTCGCCACGCTGATAGAAGAGCGGTTGCGGGACGCACCCGGCGTCGAGCTGCGCCGGGTCGTGGCCAAGGAACCGGCGGTCAATCTGGTCGCCAGACTGTCCGGCGCCGGTCCGGGACGCCGTCTGGTCTTCAACGGCCATCTCGATACCTTCCCGATCGGCGACGCGTCTTCCTGGTCGACGCCACCGCTGGGCGGCGCGATCGAAAACGGCCGCATTTACGGCCGCGGCGCCAGCGACATGAAGGCCGGCATCGCGGCCTCCGTGATGGCGTTTCTGCTGCTGGCCGAGTGCCGCGACGCCTGGTCCGGCGAGGCCGTGCTCGCCCTGGTCGGCGACGAGGAGACCGGCGGCGTATGGGGCACGCAATACCTGCTGGCGAACGTCGAGGAAGCGGTCGGCGATGCGATGATCAACGGCGACGCCGGCTCGCCCCTGGTCGCGCGGATCGGCGAGAAGGGCAATCTGTGGCTCAAGGTAGCGGCCAAGGGCATGCCCAATCACGGCGCGCATGTGCATCTCGGGCGCAATGCGATCGAGACGCTGCTTGCGGCGCTGGCGCCGGTGCTGGCGCTGCGCGACGCGCCCTGCCCGCTTCCCGACGCGATCGCGGAGACCATTCGCGCGGCGAAACCGATCTCGGAGCCGCTGTCGGGCGAAGGCGAATCCGATACCTTGCAAACCATCACCGTCAATCTCGGCCGCATCGAAGGCGGGCTCAACATCAACACGATTCCAGACGCGGCCAGCGTCCTCGTCGACATCCGCCTGCCGCCCGGCGTGGCGGTCGCCGAGGTGCAAGCGCGGATCGCCGCCGCGCTCGATCCACTTCCCGATATCGCCTGGGAAGTCCTGTCGGCCTGCGAACCGAACTGGACCGATCCCGGCCATGAACTTGTCCGCCTGATCCAGGGCAACGCGAAGGCCGTGTCCGGCAAGGAAGTGGCGGTCAATCTTCGCCCCGGATTCTCCGACGCCCGCTTCTATCGCCAGCACGGCGTCCCGTCGGTCGTCTACGGCGTGGCCGCGAACAACATGGGCGGCGCCAACGAGTACGCCACGATCGAAGACCTGCGCGCGGTGTTCGCGGTGCACACATTGACGGCGTTCGATTATCTGTCGGCACCGGTCTGATTGCACGCCAGGACCCGCCGCCGCATACTGCGGTCCCTTCTGTATTAACTCCGAAACGAGGCGGACATGGCGCGCGGAATCATCACGGCACCCCAACCCGAAGCGGTCGAAGCCGGTGCTGTCGTCATGATGAAGGGCGGCAACGCCGTCGATGCGGCCATTACCTGCGCGCTGGTGCAAGGCGTCGTCGATCCGCAGATGTGCGGCATCGCCGGATTCGGCACCATGCACCTCTACCTGCCGAAGAAAGGCTTGCACGAATTCATCGACTTCCACACCCGCGCGCCCGCGTCGGTTCGCGAAGACATGTGGGAAGACCTGATCGTCGGCGAGTCGCGCGACGGCTTCGGGTTTTTCCTCGAAGGGCGGGTCAATGAGGTCGGTTACCAGTCGATCATGGTCCCCGGCAGCCTCAAGGCCTACTACGAGGCGGTCGAGGAGCACGGCACGATGGACTGGAAGGACGTCTGCGCCCCGGCCATCGAATACGCCGAGAACGGGTTCGTCATTCGTCCGCACGTCTATGAGTTCTGGACCAAGAAACACGACAACGGCCGCGTTCCGAGCGTCGACAAGATGCGCTCGACGCCAGCCGGACGGCGCATCTATTTCGACGAGAACGGCGACATCGCCAAGGTCGGCAGCGTGCTCAAGAACCCGGATATGGCGCGCACGTTACGCCGCATCGCCGAGGGCGGTGCCGACGTTTTCTATTCCGGCGAGATCGCCGAAGAGATCGCGGCCGACATGGCTGCGAATGGCGGTTTGCTCACCTACAAGGACCTCAAGGCTTACAAGACCCAGCGGCCCGAACCGTTGTGGACCGACTATCGCGACTACCGCGTCGCCGCCAACCAACCGCCGGGCGGCGGGATCATGGTGTTGGAAATGCTCAACATCCTGGAGAATTTCGACCTCGCCGCGATGGGCCACAATTCGCCGGAATATATCCGTGTCGTCAGCGAGGCGATGAAATACGCCACGATCGACAAGGATTCGCGGGTCGGCGACCCGCTGTTCGTCGACGTGCCCTTCGACGAACTGCTCGGCAAGGAATACGCGGGGGAACTGGCAGCGGCTATAAAAGCCGGTGAAATTTCCCATGTCGAGCGGCTGAACGAGGTGCCGGAATCGCAGGATACGACCCATGTCTGCACGATGGATGCGGACGGCAATGCGGTCACCATGACCCACTCGCTGGGCATGCCGTCGGGTGTCGTTACCGAAGGCCTCGGCTTCATGTACAACGGCTGCATGAGCGTGTTCGATCCGCGGCCGGGACGCGCCGGTTCGCTCGCGCCGGGCAAGGGCCGTTTCACTGCCATGTCGCCAAGCATCGTCTTCAAGGGCGAGGAACCCTATATCGTCATCGGCGCGCCGGGCGGGACATTCATCACCATGGGCGTGCTGCAGGGCATCCTCAACGCGCTCGATTTCGGCATGTCGATCAGCGACGCGATCGCCGCGCCGCGCTTCTCGACCAACAGCGACACGATCGACGTCAGCAACCGCATTCCCCGTTTCGTCACTGACGAGTTGGAGAAGATCGGTTATCCGGTGGCGCGCAGTTACCTCAGCTATCATTTTGCCGGCGTGCACGGGATCAAGATCGACGACGGCGTCTGGACCGGCGCCGCCGATCCGGGCCGCGACGGCATGGCGCTGATCGTTTAGGGGCCTGTCCGAGCAATGACCAGAGGTGTCATTTCCGCGCCGCAGCCTGAAGCGGTCGAAGCCGGCGCGCTCGCGCTGAAGCGAGGCGGCAACGCGATCGACGCGGCGATCGCCTGCGCGCTGGTGCAGGGTGTCGTCGACCCGCTGATGTGCAGCATCGCCGGTGTCGGTACGATGCAGGTCTATATGCCCGGCAAGGGCGTGCATGAGTGCATCAATTTCCTCGGCAAGGCCCCCGCGGCGGCCCGCGAAGACATGTGGGAGCACCTGATCGAAGGCGAGACGCTGGACGGATTCGGTTTCCGCCTGCGCGGCAAGGTCAACGAGATGGGCTACCAGTCGGTCGCCGTTCCCGGCAGCCTCAAGGCCTACTGGCAGGTGGCGACGGAATACGGCTCGATGGGCTGGGCTGACCTGGTTCAGCCAGCGATCGATCACGCGGAAACCGGTTGGACGATGCGGCCGCACATATACAAATACATCGCGCTGCAGGAAGCCTCGCTGGGCCGGGTCGAGAATATCGAGAAGCTGCGAAGCTTCGAGTCATCACGGAAGCTGTTCATTGGCGAAGATGGACAGCCTTACGGACCGGGCACCCGGATCGTGAACCGCCCCTACGCGGAAACTCTGCGCCGCGTCGCGGCGGAAGGCGCCGACATCTTCTATTCCGGCGCCATCGCCAAAGAGATAGCAGCCGAGATGGCGCGCCACGGCGGGATGATCACGCTGGACGACTTGAAGGCCGTGGCGCCGACCCACGTGGAACCGCTCTGGGGCGATTATCGCGGTTACAGGATCGCGACCAACCAGCCGCCGGGCTCTGGCATGGTGCTTCTCGAGATGCTCAATATCCTGGAGAATTTCGACCTCCGCGCACTCGGCCACAACAAGCCCGGCTACATCCGCATCCTGGCGGAGGCGTTCAATTTCGGCATCGTCGACAAGGCCGCACATATGGGCGACCCGGCCTATGTCGACATTCCCGTGGACCGGTTCACCGGCAAGGACCATGCCCGCGGACTGGCGGCAAAAATCGAAACGGGCGAGAAGGCGCATGTCGAACGGATGCCGCTCACCCGCGAATCGAAGGACACGACCCAGGTCTCCACCCTCGACGAGCACGGCAATGCCGTCACCATGACCCATACGCTGGGCATGCCCTCGGGCGTGATCAGCGAGAACCTCGGCTTCATGTATAACGGCAGCATGGGCATATTCGACCCGCGCCCCGGCCGGGCAGGTTCCATCGCGCCGGGCAAGGGCTATAGCAGCTCGATGACGCCGACCATCGTGTTCAAGGGCAAGGAACCCTATATCGCGATTGGCGCGCCCGGCGCGACCCACATCACGCTGGGCGTCATGCAGGCAATCCTGAACGTTCTCGAATTCGACATGCCGATCAGCGACGCCATCGCCGCCCCACGGTTTTCCGTGACCAGCAATGCGATCGACGTCAGCAACCGTATCCCGCGTTATGTGACCGATGCGGTAGCCGACATGGGATACGAAATCCGGCGTAGCGCGGAAAGTTTCGGTTTCGCCGGCGTTCACGGCGTCATGAACGATAACGGCACCCTATCCGGCGCAGCCGATCCGGGCCGCGACGGCATGGCGCTCGTCGTATAGACCTGATTGGAAATCCTAGTGTCCTGATCGTGAAATTCAAATGATTGAATTTCTCGTGATTCAGCACACTACCTATTTGAATCTAGTGTGATTCAGATCCAGAATCTCGCCGCATTCAATGCGGCGAACTTCAGAATCATCACACTAGCCGAGAACGATCGTATTCGACCGGTTAAAGATTGCGTTGACGATACTGAGCGCGGTGCAGGCCGATGTCTTCGGATTGTCCGGCGCCGCATGTCCGCTCAGTTCGGCCGACAGTCGGCCAAAGCGCCCCTCGGCCTCGATCCGGCCGATATTGTCGGTTATCCCGGGATCCGCGACCAAGTCGATCTCGGTCTTTTCAAAGCCGATACCGGCGAGCGCAACGATGGCGGCAATATTGGCGTTCCTAGGATAAAGCTGCGCCGCTTCGTCTGCCGGACCGCTGAAAATGACCGTTCGTTCAACCATCCCGTCCAAATCGAATGAACCGTCGGCAGGCGTTCCCTTCCAGGCGACGGGCGGCTTTGATGATATGTATCGGACACGCTCCAGGCCCCCGAGACGCAGCGCAGCCAACCCATCGATTCCGGCGATGGCGCCCGCCGGCAGCATCATGCGCGCGCCGGTACCCTGCGCTACGTCCGATAAGCGATCGCGCAGCGCATCGTCCGCCAACGCGCCGACCGCGATAATCATCAAGTCGCAGCCCGCCGACAGGACCACCTCGCCGTAATCGGCCACGGCGCCCTGCCCGGCGCATTCGACGACTATGTCCGGATCCAGCCGCAACGCGTCCACGACCGATGTCAACACGGCTATTCCTTCCGGAAGGACGGCACGCGTTTCCGTCAACCGCGACGGTTTGACCAGAACGCCGCAGACCACCGCGGGGCCGCCCGCCTTGCCGATCTCTTCGACGACCATGCGGCCGATCGCGCCATATCCGATAACGACGATATTAATGGCAATCCCTCCTTACCGCTGACGCGATACGCGATTTTAGCATATGGTAGCGCCGACGAAGCAGGCAGGAATCACGCCATGGCGGAAGACGAAACGGTACGCCTCTATCTGGTGCGCGAAGTCCAACATGAGGCCGGCTGGTTGTCGCGGGAATTCAAGCGCGTGCTGTTTACGAAAGCCGAGGGCGAGTGGTCGCATCGCGTGGCCAATGCCGACTGGCTGCCACGCGGCCGGATGCTGCCCTGGCGGGACAAAGCGCTGGAGGCGGCCAAGCACCGGCTCTTGGACTCGCTGGACGGCACCGCCTATTTCGAGGAACCAGACGATCGGCTGCCGAAATAGCCACCGTTCCTTCCCCCTTCGTTTCATTGACTTTAGGAGCCTGAAAGTCGCAGAATTGCCGCATTGAAAGACAACGACACGGACCGTAGCAGGACGCCGAAGGAGGCACTCATCGCACAGATCGAAACAGAAATTTCACACGACGAGCCTGGCAAGGCGCGTGGGATCACCGGCGCGTTCAAGGCGGTCTGCCGAATGTGCCATGGCGGCTGCGGGACCATCGTCGAAATGGTCGAGGGCACAGTCAAGCGGGTGTTCGGCGACAAGGACAACCCGATCAACCGCGGCGCGCTGTGCTCCAAGGCCGGCACGCCCAGCATCGAGCAGCTTTATCATCCGGACCGGCTCGATTACCCGCTGATCCGGACCGGCGAACGCGGCGAGGGCAAATGGCGCCGGGCGAGCTGGGACGAGGCGCTCGATATGGTCGCCGAAAAGATGCTCGCCATCCGCGAAGAACATGGCGCGGAAGCGGTCGCCTTCGGGCGCGGCACGGGTGTCAACAACACCCATATCGTCAGCCGCCTGGCCAATCTGTTCGGCTCGCCGAACGTTACCGCCATCGCCTATTTCTGTTACGGCCCGCGGGTCGCCGTCTCCAAGGTGACGGCCAGCGGCGATTTTTCGCAACGGGGCTGGGACACGACGCCAATTCCCGACGTCTACGGCAAGCCGCGCTGCATCGTGCAGTGGGGCTCGCAGAAACGCACCAGCAACGATCACGGTCTCATCGGGCACATTCCGGTCACCGACGCGCTGCGCGAGAACCCGGTCAACATCGTCGTCGACCCGCGCAAGCCGGCCGCGGCCGGTCCGGCCGACATCTGGCTGCCGCTGCGTCCCGGCACCGACGCGGCGATGGCGCTCGGCTGGATGCGCGTGATCATCGACGAAGAACTGTACGACAGGGAATTCGTGGAGAAATACTGCCACGGCTTCGACGCTCTGGTCGAAAGGGTCAAGGAATATCCCCTCGACAAGGTGGCGGAAATCACCTGGTGCGACGCCGGGGAAATCGCCCGCGCGGCGCGGACCTACGCCACGACGACGCCAGGCTGCATCCTCTGGGGCAATGGCACCGATCAACTCGGCAACAATACCTTCCAAGCAACCCGCTCTCTGCTGGTGCTCATGGGCATTTCCGGGAATCTGGACGTTCCCGGCGGCAACGTCTTCTATCCGGCGCCGAAACTCGACTATCCGGAGCTGTGGGACAAGTTGTCGCCGGAACAGGAGGCCAAACGTCTCGGCGGCGACCGCTTCAAGGCGCTCAACCTGACGCCGTACGCCTACGCCCACCCACCTACGCTCTACCACACCATGATCACCGGCGAACCCTATCCGGTGAAGGCCTACATTGTCACCGGCAACAACACCGTGACGTGCTTCCCCAACACCGCGCGGATCATCGAGGCGATGAAGAAGCTCGACCTCCTGGTGGTGATGGACCTGTTCATGACGCCGACTGCGGCGCTCGCGGACGTGGTGCTGCCGGCGGCAGGAAATCTGGAGCGCGACGAACCGCGCCTGCACCTACATACGAAAGGGCCGCAGGCGACCTTCATGGACACGGTATCGCAAAAACTCGTCGAAATCGGCGAGCGGCGGTCCGACTGGGAGTTCGTCATTGAGCTCGGCCGCAAGCTCGGCTACGAGGAATATTTCCCATCTCTCGAAGCGTTCGCCGAGCAAGCCCTCAAGCCGATGGGCACGACCTGGAACGAGCTTAAGAAGAAGGACCACGGCATCGAGATTCCCGTCGAGTACCGCAAGTACGAAAAAGAGGGCTTCGGGACGCCGACAGGCAAGTTCGAGATCTACTCGACCATTATGGAGGGGTGGGGATACGACCCGTTGCCCGGCCACGTCGAAGCCTCGGAGAGCCCGATCAGCACGCCGGAGCGGTTCGCCGAATACCCGCTGATCCTCAACACCGGCGCCAAGCAACCGATGTTCTGGCATTCCCAGGGACGGCAGTTGAAGTCCTTGCGCAAATTGAACACGGAGCCGCTGATCGAGATCAATGCCAAAACCGCCCAGGAACACGGTATCGAGCAGGGCGATTATGTGTGGATTGAAACCGTGCGCGGACGCCTGCGCATGCGCGCGCACCTGCACGACGCCATCCACGAGAAGGTCGTCTCGATCCCGCACGGCTGGTGGCTGCCCGAGGAAGCGGGACCGGATTACGGAGTCTTCGAGGTGTGCTCGAACGTGCTCGTCGACGACGATCCGGACAATTGCGACATGGCGCTCGGTTCCAGCCCGCTCAAGGGGCTATTGTGCCGTATCTCCAAGGCCGAAGCACCGGAGCGCACGGTGACCGAGCGTTGGAATGCGGCGATCGCCGCCGAATAACCGATCGAGGCAAAGCGATGGGCGTACAAACTCAGGCCGACGAAGCCTACCAGGATCCCGTGCTGATCAACGACTGGCACGTCGTCGCCCGATCGCGGGACCTGCCGGAAGGCAAGATTCTGAAGGTCCGTGTGCTCGGCGAGGACCTGATCGTGTGGCGCCACAAGGGCGAGGTCATGGCGTGGAAGGATCTCTGCATTCACCGCGGCTCGCGGCTCTCGATGGGATGGATTGAGGACGGGCAGATCGTCTGCCCCTATCACGGCTGGCACTACAACAGCAGCGGCGCCTGCACGCTGATGCCGGCCCACCCCAATCAGACGCCGCCCAAGAAGGCCCGCGCCTTCACGCACCGGGCCCAAGAGCAGTATGACTGGATCTGGGTGTCGCTCGGCGATCCGGAGCACGACGTCCCGCCCTTCTTCCAATGGGACGATCCCAGCTTCCGCAAGTTCCAGGCCGGGCCGTACTACTACCGCGCCAACGGGTTCCGGACGATCGAGAACTTCGTCGACGCCTCGCATTTCCCCTTCGTTCACGCCGGGATCAACGGCGTGCCGACCGACGCGGACACGATCGAACGCTACGACGTCCACCGCGGCGAGCACGGTCTCTATACCGACGAGATTTGGGTCTACCAACCCTATGGCGATCATCGCGCGCGGCCGGTCAATGCGGGCTACACCTATCACTGCTTCCGCCCGCTCACGGCGTATTTCAACAAGCACACCGTGCTGACCGACGGCAGCGGCGGCAATGACGACCGGTTCTGCATGATGACGACGGTGCAGCCGGTCGAGGAGGATAGGAGCGTCGTCTGGCTTGGCGTCGCGATCAATTTTGGACGGGAACTGACCGAGCAGGAAATTACCGAGCGCCAGGACCAGGTCTTCGAACAGGACCGTGAGATCGTCGAAGGCCAGCGCCCCGAGAAAATTCCGCTCGATCTTCGCGAAGAGTTGCATATGCGGTGCGACAAGCTCGCCGTCGAATACCGGAAGTGGCTTAAGGAAATGGGCTTGACCTTCGGGGTGGCGTAAACTTTCTGCCACCACATCCCGTAACCGCAAAGGCAGCGCCATGCCGGAACACGACCTGATCCTCTACAACGGCCAGGTGGTGACCCTGGACGGCGCATCGCGGACCGTTGAAGCGGTAGGTGTAACGAGTGGACGCATTACGGCGGTCGGCAATTCGAGCGAGGTCCTGCAAAGCGAGGGGCGCAACACACGGGTGATCGACCTCGGCGGCCGCACTGCCTGTCCCGGATTTATCGACACCCACGCGCATATGGACCGCGAGGGCCTCAAGGCGCGCGGCGGCTATTCGCTCGCCGGCCGTCACTCGGTTGCCGCCATCGTCGATGCGGTCAAGAGTGCGGTCGCGCGAACGCCAAAGGGCGAATGGATCGTCTTCATGCCCATGGGCACGCCCAAGCTGAGCTATATCAGCCGACCCGACCAGTTGGAGGAAGGCCGCTTCCCCAACCGACACGACCTGGATGCGGTTTCGCCGGACAATCCGGTCTATATCCGCGTGCCGTGGGGCTGGTGGGTGCACCGGCCTTTCGTCGCCGTCGCCAATTCTGCCGCGCTGGCAAAGGCCGGCATCGACCGCGAGACCGAGGCGCCCTACAACGTCGAGATCCTGCAGGACAATGAGGGGCCGAACGGTGTCTTCCTCGACCGGTCCTACGCGTCCGTCATCGAATATACGTTGTTTCGCTGCGCGCCTCGGCTGACCTTCGAGGACCGGGTGGTGGGCTGCCGTCTCGGCGCCGCCGCCTACGCCGCCGCGGGAACGACGAGCATCTATGAAGGGCATGGGCTGACCCCGGCGATCCTGGAGGCTTACCGCCGCGTCTATGAAGACGGCGACCTACCGGTGCGCGTTCACCTACCGCTCAGCGTGCCCGGCGCGTCGGTCGACGACCGGCGCATGGTGGATATCCTCAACGAATGGTCGAGCCGCCTCGCCGGGCGCGGGTCGGGCGACGACGTCTACCGCATCGAGGGAATCTGCGTCGACGTCGCCAACGACGAGGCCGCCGCGATCATCGGCGAGGACTATCCCTACGAGGCGCTGGCCGGGCACTTCTACCACTCGCTGCCGCATGACCGGTTCGTCGAGATCGGTGTGCAGGCGGCGCGGCGCGGCATACGGCTGAACTGCCTGATTTGCTACGACCTGGAGCGCGTGTTGCGCGCCTACGAGGCAATCGACGCGCAGGTGCCGATCCGGGACAAACGCTGGGTCATGATCCACGTGATCGAGGCGACGCCGGATCAGATAGGGCGCATGAAGCGGCTCGGCGTGATCGCGACGGTGACGCCGAACTTCATGTATATGGCCAGCGACCGCTTCAACCTGCATGAAATCGGCGAGCGGGCGATGCCGATCCGCGCCCTGCTGGACGCCGGCGTGCCGGTCGCGCTGACCTCCGACAACGTGCCCTATTCGATGCTGTGGACCATGTGGGAGGCGCTGGCCCGGTGGGATGAAGACTCAAAGCGCCGTATCGGCAAAAGCAACCTGACGCGGGAAGAAGCGCTGCGCATGGTCTGCCAGTCCGGCGCGTTGGTGACCTGCGACGAGAACCGCAAGGGCACGCTCGAACTGGGCAAGATGGGCGACATCGTGGTTCTGGAAGACAACCCGCTCACCTGCGACGAGGATCGGCTGAAGGACATCCGCGTCGAATATACGTTTCTCGGCGGCCGCGAAGTCTTTGGACCCGGCATGAAAGATCCGGGCCCGATCGACGGACCGGACCCGGGCTAGTAAACCGGGCTCGCAACCGTGCGAGCCCGACCGATCTTTCCTTAGAACTGCGCGGTTTCCGTCGATCCGGCCATACCCGTGGTCGAGGATTGGCCACCGGCGGCGGTGTCGGTGACGGCGTCGAAATAGCCGGTGCCGACCTCGCGCTGATGCCGCGTCGCGGTGTAGCCTTCCGACTCGGCGGCGAATTCGGCCTGCTGCAGTTCGGAATACCCAGCCATGCCGTTCTCGCGATAGGATTTCGCCAGTTTGAAGGTCGCCAAATTGAGGCTGTGGAAGCCCGCCAGGGTGATGAACTGGTATCTGTAGCCCATCGCCGCGATTTCGCGCTGGAAGCCTGCCATCTCGTCTTTGCTCAGATGGTTGGCCCAGTTGAAGGAGGGCGAGCGATTGTAGGCCAGCATCTGATCCGGAAACTCGATTCGGATCGCTTCGGCGTAGCGCCGTGCTTCGTCGAGGTCGGGGGTCGAGGTCTCGCACCAGATCAGGTCGGCGTAAGGCGCGTAGGCGAGGCCGCGCGCGATGGCGCAATCGATGCCGCCGGTCATGCGGTAAAAGCCCTCGGCGGTGCGCTCGCCGGTCAGGAACGGCCGGTCGCGCTCATCGATGTCGCTGGTGATCAGCCGGGCCGCATCCGCATCGGTGCGCGCCATGATCACGGTCGGCACGCCCATCGTATCCGCGGCGAGCCGCGCCGCGTTCAAGGTGCGGATGAAAGTCTGCGTCGGTACCAGCACCTTGCCGCCGAGATGGCCGCATTTCTTCTCCGAGGCGAGCTGGTCCTCGAAATGGATGCCCGCGGCCCCCGCCTCGATCATCGCCTTGGCCAATTCGAAGGCGTTCAACGGGCCGCCGAATCCGGCCTCGGCGTCGGCGATGATCGGTAGGAGATAGTCGATCTCGTCCTTCGCTTCGCAGTTCGCACGCTCGAGATGCTGTATCTGGTCGGCGCGGATCAACGCCTGGTTCATGCGCCGTATCACCTTTGGCACGCTGTCTACGGGATAGAGACTCTGGTCGGGATACATGGCCCCGGCACTGTTCGCATCGGCGGCGACTTGCCAGCCCGACAGGTAGATCGCCTTCAATCCGGCCTTGGCGTGCTGCACGGCCTGGTTACCGGTAAAGGCGCCGAAGGTCGGCACATAATCCTCGGTCTGCAGCAACTTCCAGAGCTTGCGGGCGCCCATCTCGGCCAGAGTGTGGCGGATGCGGATCGAGCCGGTAAGGCGCCGCATCTCTGCCACGCCGTAGTCCCGGCGGACACCGTCCCAACGGCCCGGATCGGCGCAAGGCCACATTTTCTCGGCGCCCCTGGAACAGGTTTCGGTGTCGCCGTCGGTTTTCAGCGAAATGCCGTTGTCGGCGCGTGACAGGTTCTCTTCGATTTCCGTCTTCAGGCTGCGAATCTGGTCGTACATGATGGTCTCGCTTCTTGTTCCGGCGGCTAGATCGAACGTGCGATCCCACCTTGGACGATCCCGATGCAGCCGCGGACGGATAGGCGTTCTGGGCTGCCTAATATGAGATCATAATAAATTACAATTCTTACGAAAATTCAATAACCACTTGTAATACATAAAACAATGATGTAGCTTTTAAAATTATTACGATTTTCTAAATGTAAATGTTGTAAATATCGAGATGGCTGACAAAGCAACCGCGAAAACCCTCAAACTGGGCGCCAAGATCCGCCGCCTGCGGCGCGCCGACGGCATGACCCAGGCGCAGCTGGCCGGGAAGCTCGGCATTTCCGCCAGCTATCTGAATCTCATCGAGCACAACAACCGCAACGTGACCGTCGACCTGCTGCTGCGGCTGGCGGATCAATTCGGCCTCAATCTCGCCGATTTGGCGGAAGACGAGGAAGGCGAACTGGTCGCCGACCTGATGGAAGTCTTCGGCGATACCATGTTCGACGAAATGGACCTTACGACCACCGATGTGCGGGAACTGGTGTCGGCCACTCCGGTCGCGTCGAAGGCGGTGGTGGCGCTGTACGACACTTACCGCAAGACGCAGATGGACGTGCTGACCCTGACCGAGTAGGTCTCGGACGAGGCCGGCGCCCTGCTCGACTTCGAAAGCCAACTGCCAGCCGAGCGGGTCTCCGATTTCATCCAGGAGAAGGCGAACCACTTTCCGGACATCGAGGAGGAAGCCGAGCGGATACGGCGCGATGCGCGCCTCGACGCGCGCGATCCCTTCAACGCCATGGTCGACTACATACAGACGGCCTTCGGCGTCCGCGTCACCGTCCTCCCGCCCGCACCCGGCGCGGAAACGGCGCGGCGTTACGACCCGACCCACCGGACGCTGGAAATCTCGGAACGGCTCGCACGCCACAGCCGGATTTTCCAGCTGACGCACCAGTTGGGCTTGATCGCCGCCGGCTCCGTATTCGAAATGTTGCTGAACGAAGGCGGATTGACGGCCGGCGAGGCGCGCGCCTTGGGCAAAGTCGCGCTGGCCAACTATTTCGCGTCGGCGCTGATCATGCCCTACGAACCGTTTCTGGAAAGCGCCAAGGCGCTACGCTACGACATCGATCTGCTGCAGCATCATTTCGGCACCAGTTTCGAGCAGGTCTGCCACCGCCTGACGACCCTGCAGCGTCCCGGCCGCAAGGGTGTGCCCTTCCACATGCTGCGCGTCGATATTGCCGGCAATGTCTCCAAGCGCTTCTCCATATCGGGCCTTCGGATTCCGCGTTATGGCGGGGCCTGTCCGCGCTGGAACGTCTACGCCGCCTTTCTGTCGCCCGGCGTCATCAACGCGCAAATTTCCGTGATGCCGGACAAGGAAAGCTATTTCTGCATCGCGCGCACGGTGCATACGCGCGCCGGCGGATACGGCGCGCCGCAGAGCTTCCTGTCGATTGGTCTCGGCTGCGAGATCAGCCACGGGCGGGAACTGGTCTACGCCGACGGCATCGATTTGGACAATTCGGAACGGCGAATTCCGGCCGGCGTTCAGTGCCGGACCTGCGAGCGCATGGATTGCCGCCAACGGGCTTTCCCGCCGGTCTATCATCGCCTCAATATCGACGAGAATGTGCGCGGCCTGTCCGCCTATGTGTCGACCGGACAATCCTGAAAGTTGCAGCGAATTTGACAAACAGGTCCGCAGGGCCGAGCATGCGGCCCTATGCGGTGTTGAGCGTGCCTGGCCCGGAGGCTGACTTTTGCTACCGGACTTGGATTTACTCCACCGCACTTTGCGCCCGTCCGAGCGAGAGGAAGCTCCATGTACAAGCCCGTCGTCTATCCCGATCACATCGAGCCGCTGGTCCTGTTCGTCGAGGAGACGCCGCCCGACCGGATCGTCGCCGAGACCTACGGAAAACTGCGGACGGGCACTTCGGTCAAAGACATGCTGCTGGCTTCCGCGCTCGCGGTGATCCGCTCCAGCGACCTGCCGCCTGGCCATCATGGCGGACCGCTGCACCCGGTTAGTGGACTGCACGCAGTGCGCAACATCGCAGAGCGCTTGACCGGCGACTTCGCGATGATGCCGGTCGTGCAGAACGTGGCGCTGGCCAACAAACACATCCACCACCATTCGATGGGCCCGTACATTCTGGCCGAAGCCGAACCGATCTCCGAGAACGACGATGTCGAGGCAACCACGGAGGCGATGCAGCATTTTCTCGACCGAGGCGCCTACCACGCGATGGACAGCTACTACCTGTTCTTCCTGCAGAAAATGTCGCCGATGCAGGTACTCGACAAACTGCTGGAAGTGGCTGTGGCGAAGAATCAGGCCGACGATCACTATCTCCTCTATCCGACCTTCACCTGGCGCGCGCTGGAATATTTCGGCTGGGACTACGCCAAGTATCTGGTTCGCCCAGCCGTGCGTTACGTCACACGCCCGCCAACGGCAAAGGCGATGCCGGCGATCGACGAACTGATCGAGGAATACGGCCTGCTGTCCCGCGTGCTGCGTTACAAGACCGACGAGGGCGAAACCGAAGCGGTCACCGCATTGGCGGACACGATCGCGCATTGCGAGACCTTCGACGAAAGTCCGGCGATCCTCGCCAAGACGCTCGCCGACGGCCTGTCGCTGGAAGGCACTGTGGAAGGGCTATCGGTCGGCGGCTCCGCCCTGTTCCTGCGCTCGCAGACCGGCAACCCGATGGACGTGCATATCAACACTGGCATCAATATCCGGCGCTATCTGCTGAGCCAGCCGGAGATTTCCATGCAGACCAAGCTGCGCGCGTTGTTTTCCTGGAACACCGGACCGGAAGTGAAATCGGCGCAATACAAGCTGGCGCCGGTGCTGCAACCGGAACCGGAAAAGGTCGAGGCCCTGCCCAGCCGCAGTCAGGAACAGCTGATCGGCGACATGGAAACGCTAATCGGTAAATTGCCGGTCGGCGAACGCCTGCCGGCGATCCCGATCGCGACCTGGCGCGCCAGCGACGAGGTCAAGCACGCCGCCGTCCTGGCCCAGCAATATGCCGACAACGATTACGACCCGGATGCGCTGATCGAGATGCTGGCCAAGATCGCCTGCCGCGACAGCTTCACCGAAATGCATGCCTACAAGCATCACCAGGCGACCTACGAAGAGTTTCAAGCGACCCGTCCGTCGCTACGCTGGAAGCACCTGGTGTCTGCGGTGCAGGCCGCCGCCATCTCGCACGGCCGCATGCAGGAAGTCTACGAGGACGCCGCCGAGGTCATCCACTTCTAGAGCCCGTTTCGACCAAATGCGTTCAAATTGATGGCGCCAGGCGGTTTTTCGGGCAGGCGCGGCGGGCCGCGCGATGCGGGGCATCGGGCAAGCGCCGCAATGCACCCGAAAATCCGCCTGGCGCCACCGAAGGCCGGGTACTTTCGCGCCGTGTTGTCGTTGCACTTCTTCGCCGATGCCCCCGCATCTCCGCGCGAAGCGCGCCTAACCACGACGCAAAATCATCCAGGTCAAACGAACGCAGTTGGTCGAAACGGGCTCTAAGCGGCGGCGGCAATCCACCGGCCGTCATTGCTGTTTAGCGAGGAATTCGTAATAAGCGAACAGCGCCGGTGCGCCTCCGGTATGCAGAAAAACAACCGTTTCGTCCGGCTTAAGCGCGCCATCTTGCACGGCGCCGATGAGTCCGGCCATCGCCTTTCCGGTGTAAACCGGGTCGAGTACGAGACCTTCGCATTCGGCGGCCAACTTCATCGCCGCCATCGTTTCAGGCGATAGTTGGCCGTAGCCGGTTCCCAGATATGCGTCCGTCACCCAGACGTCGGATTCGCTGACCGCTTCGGGGAGCCCGGCCAGTTTCTCCGTTGCAATCGCGCGCACCAGGACCCGTTCGCCCTGGGTCGCCGCCTCGCGGCGGACGCAAATGCCGTATACGCGCGCCGTGCTGCCGCGCGCCCGCAAGCCCGCCAGCATACCGGCATGGGTCGACGCGCTTCCCGTCGGCAGCACCACCACGTCGATATCGATGCCCATCGCCGCCGCCTGGTCGAGCAGCTCGTCCGCCGCTTCGACATAGCCGAGCGCGCCGACCGGCGGGTGACCGGCGCTGAGCGGAATGACGAACGGCGTGCCGCCTTCCGATTCGATACGGGCTGCGATTTTCGCCAAATTCTCGTCTGCGCCCTGCTCATCTTCGCCATCGGGATATTCGTGGATACGCGCGCCTAGCAAATGATCGAGCAGTACGTTTCCGGACTCCAGGTAAGCGCCATCCCTGCCCGCGACTCGATGCTCGAGTTGTATTTCGCATGCCATGCCGAGTTTACGGGCATAGGCGCAACTCATCCGGGCGTGATTGGACTGGAAGGCGCCGGTCGTGACGACCGTATCGGCGCCGCTCGCGACCGCATTGCCGAAATAGAACTCCGCCTGCCGCGCCTTGTTGCCGCCCATGGCAACGCCGGTGCAGTCGTCCCGCTTGACGAACAGGCGCGGCCCGCCGAGCTGCTGCGACAGGTTGTGCATTTCCTCCAGCGGCGTCGGCAAATGCGCCAACCGGACGCGCGGTAATTTCGATAGGGCTCGTGCGATCACGCTTTTTGTCATCCTGGCCTCCTTTAGGAGCCTATTGAAGAGTCTGTTCCCTGGTCTTCAAGAAACGAATGTCGGGCCAGTCTTCCTCTGTCCGGCCGAGCGCCCAGGCGTTTCGCGCCAGGAACACTAGCGCGCCGTCATGATCGTCCGCCACCGTAGCCCGGTTCTTGTCGGCATATTCCTTGAGCATGCGCGGATCGTCGGACACGACCCAGCGCGCCGTGTAAAGGCCGCTCGGCTCAAAGCGGACCGGCACATTGTATTCGGTGCGAATGCGATCGGCGAGCACGTCGAACTGCAACGATCCGACGACACCGACGATCCAGTCCGAACCAAGCCGGGTCTTGAAGGCCTGCCCGACGCCTTCCTCCGCCAGTTGCCGCAGCGCGCGCTCCAAATGCTTCGCCCGCATCGGGTCCTCCGACCGCACCCGCTGCAGCAATTCGGGCGCGAAACTAGGGATGCCGAGGAACTGCAGCGCTTCGCCCTCGGTCAATGAATCGCCGATCCGGAGGTTGCCGTGGTTGGGCAGGCCGATGATATCGCCGGCCCAGGCTTCTTCCGCCAGCTCCCGGTCGCGGGCCAGAAACAGGACCGGATTGTGCATGTTGAGCGACTTGCCGCTACGCACGTGATGCAGCTTCATGCCGCGTTTGAAATGGCCGGAACACAGCCGCACAAAGGCGATACGGTCGCGGTGATTGGGATCCATGTTCGCTTGAATCTTGAAGACGAAACCGCTGACCTTGTCCTCTTCCGGCTCCACGATCCTGTCTACCGCCGCCCGCTCGCGAGGCGGCGGCGCCAGTTCGGCCAGCCCGTCGAGCAGCTCCCGGACACCAAAATTGTTGATCGCGCTGCCGAAATAGACCGGCGTCATATTGCCTTCGCGGTAGGCCTCCACATCGAAGTCGGCGCACAACCCGCGCGCCATATCCACTTCCTCGCGCAACGTCTCGACCGCGTCATGGGGCAGCCTTTCCGCCAGCTTCGGGTCGTCGAGCCCGTTGCATGCCTCGCCCTCGGCCGGCGTGTCCACGGAGTTGCGGTCGAGCAGCAGCAGCCGGTCGCGGCGCAGATCGTAGCAGCCGTGGAAGCCGCGCCCCATGCCGATCGGCCAGCTCGCCGGGCTAACGTCGAGCTGCAGATCCTGTTCGATCTGGTCGAGCAGCTCGAAGCTGTCGCGGGATTCGCGGTCCAGCTTGTTGATGAAAGTGATGATCGGCACGTCGCGCATGCGGCAGACTTCGAACAGTTTTCGGGTCTGCTCCTCGATCCCCTTCGCCGCGTCGATCACCATGACGGCCGAATCGACCGCGGTCAGCGTGCGATAGGTGTCCTCGCTGAAATCTTCGTGCCCCGGTGTGTCGAGCAGGTTGAAGGTCAGATCGCGGTATTCGTAGGTCATCACCGACGACGCCACGGAGATACCGCGCTCGCGCTCCACCTTCATCCAGTCGGAATGGGCGCGGCGCCGCTCGCCGCGCGCTTTCACCGCGCCGGCCATCTGGATCGCGCCGCCGAACAGCAGCAGCTTCTCTGTCAAGGTGGTCTTGCCGGCGTCAGGGTGCGAGATGATCGCGAAGGTTCGCCGCTGCGCGGCGGGATCGTTTAGCGTCGCCATGGGTGACTTTTGAAATTGTGGGACCGGTGCGCTTAGCACCGCCTTAATATAGGATTGCCTCGCGGTTGCTCAAGCTTGCAGAAAAAGGCCAACCATGACGAAGACAATTACGCTCTATTCCGATTACAAGAGCCCTTACGCCTATCTCGCTGTCGCGGCGGCGGACCGGCTGGCGCGCGATTACGGTGCGGACATCGAATGGCGCCCTTACATCCTCGACATTCCGGCCTATCTCGGCGCCGCTAAAGTCGACGATGACGGCACCGTCCTGACAGAGGAACGCAACGCCCACCAATGGCGGCGGGTCAAATACAGCTACATGGATGTGCGCCGCTACGCCAACCGCGAAGGCCTGACGATCCGCGGGCCGCGCAAGATCTTCGATTCCCGAGTCGCCGGCGCCGGCATGCTCTACGCCCAGGCGAATGATGCCTTCCGCCGCTATCACGATTTGGTCTTCGAGCGCTTCTTCAAGCGTGAACTCGACATCGAGGACCCGGCGGCAATCGCCGCCGTACTGGCCGAAGCCGGCGCCGATACGGCCGACTGGAAAGCCTACGCCTCCGACGATGGCCTCGCCGAGGTCAAACGTATCCAAACCGCGGCGGAAGAACAGGGCGTCTTCGGCGTCCCCACATTCGTCCTCGACGACGAAATCTTCTGGGGCCGAGAGCACCTGCCGGTGATCGAGGAGATGCTGGCGGGGTAGGCACACCACTGCACCCACGATTGCATTGCCAGCGCCGTATGAGCTACTCTCGCCAATCGGAAATATCTGACCAATAGGAACGCCCCATGCCTGACTCATTGCCGACCAATTCGAAAATCGTCGCCGCCTATCGCGAGCACACGCCGAATTCAGCGGTGCGCGCGACCGAGGCGCGTGAGATTTTTCCGAGCGGGCTGGTGCACGATTCCCGGAAGCTCGACCCGTACGCGTTCTATGTCGACCGCGCCCAGGGCAGCCACAAATGGGATATCGACGGCAACGAGTATGTCGATTATTTCGGCGGACACGGCGCGCTGATTCTCGGCCACAACCATCCCACGGTGCAGGCGGCCGCGCACGCGCAGCTCGACAAGGGCACCCATTTCGGCGCCTGCCATGAGCTAGAAGTGCGCTGGGGCGGGCTGGTCAAACAGTTGGTGCCCTGCGCCGAGCGGGTCCGCTTTACCTCGTCGGGAACAGAGGCAAATCTGATGGGGCTGCGGCTGGCGCGGGCCTTCACCGGCGAGGACAAGGTCGTTCGCTTCCTGGGGCATTTCCACGGCTGGCACGATCACGCTGCTTTCGGCGTCAGCAATCATTTCGACGGCACCGCATCGCCGGGCGTCCTCGACGGGATCGCCGAGAACGTGCTGCTGGCCCCGTCCGACGATATCGAGGAAACCCGCCGTATCTTCGAGGCGCATGACGATATCGGCGCCTGCATCCTGGAGCCGACCGGCGCCAGCTTCGGCCAAGTTCCGGTGACCAGGGAATTCATCGCCGAGCTGCGCCGCATCACCGAGGAACGCGGCGTCATACTGATCTTCGACGAGGTCGTGACCGGCTTCCGGGTCGCCCCCGGCGGCGCACAAGAACATTTCGGCGTCACGCCGGACATGTGCAGCCTGGCCAAGATTCTCGCCGGCGGCCTGCCCGGCGGCGCGATCACCGGCCGCGAGGACATCATGGAGCTGCTCGACTTCGAGGTCGCGGAGGAGAAAGGCTTCGAGAAGATCCAGCACCAGGGCACCTACAACGCCAATCCGATGTCGGCCGCCGCCGGGATCGCCGCCTTGGAACTGATCGCCGCCGGCGGCGTGTGCGAGGCGGCGAGCGAAAAGACCGCCAAGCTGCGCCGCCTGATCAACGAAGGGTTCGAGGCCGAAGACGTGCCCTGGGCCTGCTATGGCGAGCATTCCGGCTTCTACATCTTCACCAACCCGAAGGGCCTCGACATTCAGCCGACAAAATTCGATGCGCTGGCGCATGACCGCGAGACCATGAAGGGCTCGCGCACCGACGCGCTGGTCACCAAACTGCGGCTCGGCATCATCGTCGGCGGGGTCGATATGAACAGCAAGCCGGGCGGCGTCATGTCCTGCGTCCACACGGACGAAGATCTGGAGAAGACGGCGGAAGCGGTGCGCGGCGCAGTGCGCATGCTCAAGGACGAAGGCGACATCGCCGCCTGACGGTGGCCGTATAGCGCAGTCAGTTCTTGGACACGAATTCCACGATGGCGGCGCGCGCGGGGTGGACGCGCAAATTCATGGTATGGCCGCCTTCGGGAAAGACGATAACGGTGGCGTCTTTTTTCCCGGTAAAAACATCCCAGGCCAGACGGTAGTAGAGGAGCCCATCGTCGGCGGTGAGTAGGACAAGCGTCCGAATGCCATCTGGGGTCACAGGCACGATGTTCGCGTAGCGTTGAATTGCCGCCCCATCGACCAAGAAAGACCGCGCGCGCCGCTGGTTCGTGACTTGTATTCCGGCGTATTTCGCCAACTGTCGCGCGGGTTCAGTAACCGGATTGAGCATGACGATCGTTTTTGCTCCGATCCGCTGGCCGAATTTATTGGCCCAGAATCCACCCATCGACGTGCCGAGGACGACCACGCGGCGACCCCTGAGCCAGCGCTTTTCGACATTGTCGAGAAAGGCGCGCGTGCGTTCGATGTCGAGAGGATCGTAGTTGAGGCCGATGACCGTATGGGTTTCCCGGAACGCCTCCCGGATCCGCTTATAGGTGCCGTTGGGTACGGCGCTCCTGAAGCCATGGAAAACGACTATAATGTCCGCGCGCGCGTGCTCGGGATTGGGCGCGTCCGGCGAAAACACCGAATAGGCCCGGTACGCCGGATCGCCGTAAGGGGGATTGTGGTCGACCTGAGCGATGGCAGGCGGCATGGCAGTCAGCCAGAATGCCAATACGGCGGGGAAAAATTTCATATGCCCGATACTACTCGAACAATCGCCTGGACAACGCGCTGCTAAAGGGATGAACGCAGCGGAAGAAGAAATATCCGAATGCCACTGAAATGACAAAGCTGCAGCCCATCATCACATAGGGGTCGGGGCTGTCATGCCGCGGCATGTAATCCGGCATCAGCGATTGGACGAAATACATCGTCGAGAAGTGAATCGCGAAAACAGGGAAGCAGTATTGCGAGACGGTTTGAACCGGTCTGAGAAGAGAATTTCCAAGGTGGCCATCGAACAGTATCCGCGCCGCGCCGATCACGACGATGAGCGACGGTACATGCGTCCACTGCCACATAAATCGCTTGGCCATGCCGAGATACTGCCGATAGTCGTACGGCGCGAGTATCTTGGACGAGCCATACAGCGCCTCGCCGGCGCCGCCGACCTCGATGGCGACGCTCAGGAGAACCGCCGCCGCCACGGCGATGAAGGCGAGCGTTCTCGCGCCGGCGGCGCCAAGCCCGATGCCGGCGCGGGACGCGAGCGCAATCGGATGCCATCGGGCCGGTTCGACGCCATCCGGGCCGAAACAGCGGCGCTGGAATTCGAAGACAAGCACGCCGCCGAACCAAAGCGGCGACAACAGGAGTACGGGCGCCCCCGCGATGGCCATCGACGCCAGCAGCGTCACGACGCGGACCCAGCCCGAAAGCAGGTAGAAGGCCGCCGTCATGACCGTGAAGGCCATGATGTAATCGATGATCCAGATGGCTTGGTTCGAGAAATCGCCCTGTCCGACCGTCGAACGGCTCCAATATTCGCCGGAGAAGGTGAACAGGTAGAAGATATCGACCAGAACCCGGCCGAACGACATGTCCGGGTCGAATTTAAAGGTCGCCAAGAGCGGCGCCCCAGCATGGATCATGTATGAATCCATAAAATATATCAGGACCGACGCCGGGATGAACATGGTCAGCATGATGTAGTATCTTTTGGCGACTTTCTTGAGAAAACGGCCGCCTGAATACATGCTGAGTGTGGTGAAATAACCGCTTACAAGAAGGAAGGAGGGGATCGTGGCGCGCCCGATAATGGCGACGTCGATATCGAACAGAATGTCGGGCTTGGTGGCGTGCCCGATGAATACCGCCGCGGTGGCCAGAATGCGCCACAAATGGATAAATGCCGAATATTGCTTTGGAATATGGGCGCGGCGCTCGGTTGCCAGCGCCGCGGGGTTCAACTGCCTGAACCTGAGTGATTGAGCCGACATATCCCAGATCCTTTCGATGCGACCGTTACTATACCGCTAGCGCTTCAACCGGGTAAGGGCGCGCGCGCCGAATAGTCAGGCCGCCTCAAGCGCGTCGCGGTATACCGCGCGCAGCGCTGCTGACGCATTGTAGATCGGCGTGTGCCCGCGCAACAGGATTTGCGTGCTACGTTCATAGGCGGCGCTCGGCATGGCGATCTCGCCATCGCGCATCGATCCCGCGATGGTCGCCTTGAGTAGCCCCGCCGGGTTCGCCATGCGCACGACGTGATCGGTCACTTCGGCCCCCAAACCGTCGAGTCCTTCGACGGTATCCTGCCCAACGGTCCCGGGAATGAGGCAACACGCCGCGAGGCACGCTCCGCCGGTGACGGCGAGCGATTTGTGACCGGCCTGGGGTGTGAAATAACGCACCCGGATATTGGCGCCCCGCGCCCGCTCGTCATAGCTCGGCGGCGCGACAATGCAGATTTTCGGGATCGTCTCACTGGCCGCCAACGCCGCTTCGGTCATCGGTGCACCGTCCTTGCCGGCAAGGCCCATTTTCAGGCCCGCCGCGACCCAGATGCGCTGCAGGCGCGCCTTCAGGTCCGGATCGGCGTCCAGCGCTTCCGGCGATTCCGCCGCATTCTTACCGAGATCGCCGGCGCGGACAATGACCATCGGCACGGCCAGATCGACGCAGGACACGGACAGGCCGTCGATCTCATCGGTCGCGTTGCCGGTCGGCAGCAGCCGCCCGGTTTTGGCCCCGGCCGGTTCGAGCAGGGCGAGTTGCACGCCGGGCCATTGCCCCATCACGCCGGGGATCTCGGTTTCCGAAGCGACCGGCCGATCCGCCTCCGGCATATCGAGCAGCGCGTGCGTGACGACGCCGGTGTTGGTGTTGAAGATGCGGACGCGGTTCGTGCCCGGCGCCAGCGAGACCAGACCGACCTGGGCCGCGAAGACCGGCAACGCCGCCGACATGTTGCCGCAATTGACGCTCCAGTCGATCGTCGATTTGGTCCGCGCCAGCTGCGCCAGAGTACTTTGAATGTCGGCGTCGTCCCGCGAGCTGCGATCGACGATGAAAACCTTGCAGCTTTGCGGGATGCCGCGTCCAAGGCCGGTGATCTGGGCGTTGCGGCCTACCTCGCCTTCCAGCGGCACGCCCATGATATGGCGGACCAGTTCCTCACGCAGGGCAAGCTCCTCCGGCAGATGCGGTTCGTACAGCAGGATGCCGGTCGAGGTGCCGCCCCGCATGTGGTAGACGGGGATTTCGAGCACGCCGTCGAGAAACCGCAGCGTCAGGCCGCGAAACGATACCGCCTCGCCCACAACGTCCTCCCCTTACGATTTATAAGACGTATCGACCTTATCGAGCTTGCGCAGCAGCGCCGGCCACTCCAGCTTGCCCCGACGGCCGGTGACCCTTGGCGCTGACCGCCTTGCGCGCGCGGTCCATGGTGATCCGCTGCACCTCTTCGGAGATCGGGTGCAATTCGGCGCCGCTCTGCTGGAAAGCCAGCTGCATACGGCAGGCGCGTTCCGCCCGGTACATCCAGACGAACGCCTCGCCAATCGTACGACCGACTGTCAGCAGGCCATGATTGCGCAGGATCAGGATTTTGTTGTCGCCCAGATCGGCGACGATGCGCGCCCGCTCGTCATGGTCCAGCGCCGGTCCTTCGTAATCGTGATAGGCAACCTCGTGCAGCGCCAGCAGCGCGTGCTGGTTAATCGGCAGCAACCCGTCCTTCTGCGTCGCCACGCTGGTGCCAGCGGCCGTGTGCGTATGCATGACGCAGACTAGATCATGGTTCGACATGTGCACCGCGCTATGGATGGTGAAGCCTGCCGGATTGACTTGGTAGTCGGACACGTCGATGGCGTTGCCGTCGAGATCGACTTTGATCAAAGAGGTCGCGGTGATTTCGTCGAACAGCATTCCATAGGGGTTCAACAGGAAGTGATCCTCGGCCCCCGGCACCCGCGCGGAAATGTGCGTGCCGATCAGGTCGGACCAGCCGTACATCTCGACCAGCCGGTAGGCCGCCGCGAGATCGACCCGCACCGCCCATTCTTCGTCTGGGACCTGCTGCCCAACCGTTTTGACCGCCGCTACCATGTGCCGTTCCTTCTCTCGCTGAATTTGTAAATTTGAATTTGAGCCGAGTATCGCTGCGCGTCGGCGCTTTGGCAATGTAGGCGGCGCGGCGCGGCGACGCATTCTCGCCATGCTAATTTGTGAAATCGCTGACCGAAATAGTATAAGTAGATCGATACTAAGGAGGAAATAAGGAGCCCTAACGGTGGGAGTTGATGGCGTGTTCGAGAAGCGTACGATTGCGGAACGCGACGGGCCCGTCGGGCGCATGGTTTTCGATAATCCCAAGCGGTTGAACGCCGTATCGCATTCGATGTGGCTCGATGCCGTTCGCATTCTCGAAGACTTCACGGCGGACGACACCATACGCGCGATCGTCGTGACGGGCGCGGGCCACAAGGCGTTCAGCGCGGGCGACGACATTTCCGGATTCGATGAAGGACGCAACGACGCCGACTCGGAGGCGGTGTTCAAGCAGGCCAGCGAACGCGCCATGGAGTTGCTCGCCAACGCGCCGAAACCGACGATCGCGATGATTCGGGGCTATTGTATCGGCGGCGGGTTGGAAACCGCGATCACCTGCGACCTTCGCGTGGCCGCGGACTCCGCGCGGTTCGCGATCCCGGCCGCCAAACTGGGTCTCGGCTACGACACTGTTGGAATTGGCCGCCTCATCGATCTGGTCGGCCCCGCCTTCACCAAGGAAATTTTCTTCACGGCCCGCCAGTTCAGCGCGCGCGAAGCGCTCGACATGGGCCTTATCGACCGCATCGCACCGGAAGCGATGCTCGACGCGGAAGTCGCCGAACTGACGAAAACCATGACGGAAAACGCACCGCTGACCCTCAAGACCGTCAAGCGATGCATCCTGGAGGGCGCTAACGCCCCTTGAACACAGGCTCGCGCTTTTCGAGGAACGCCTTCATGGCCTCGGCCGAATCCTCGTAGTGCGACAGCTCCGTCGTCATGTTCTGCTCGAAGCGGTAGCCGTCGCGCAGGCTCTTTTCCTCGATGGTGTTGAGCGCGTGCTTGGCGAGACCGATGGCAACCGGGCTCTTCGACGCGATCTCGCGCGCGAAGCCCATCGCCGATTCCATAAGCTCTTCCGGCGGAACGACCGCCTCGACGATTCCAAGCCGGTACAGCTCGGCCGCCGGCACGCGGTATCCGGTGAACATCATGCGGCGGGTCAGGGAATGGCCGAACAGACGCTGAAGAACATTGCGCGGTCCATAACCGCTTGGCGCTGGTCAACGATACCGCAACTTCGTCATCAAAATCGGCACAGGAGAACGAAACGCTAGCGTTGCCGGTCAAGCCTCCATCGCCCTGCTACCATTCGACGATATTTCAGGCGATCCTGCGCAGGAGAATTTGGCGGATGGCATGACCGAGGAAGTCCTCACCGGCCTTGCAAATCTCGGGTCTCATTGTGACGGCGCGCAACCCGTCGTTTGCCTGCCAAGGCAAACAGTCGGATGTTCGGACGGTGGCGCGCGAACTCGATGTCCGCTATGTACTGGAGGGCAGCTTCCGGCGCGCCGACGGCAGCTAGGAGTTAACGTGCAGTTGATCGAGACGGCCGAGATCGAGGGGAGCGGAAGGGCGAGAACCGCCTAAGGACTGCCGCATGGCTGATCGCTGTCTTGATCGCGGTGGTTTTTTTGGGGAGAATCGGGACGATCATCAGGAACTTTGATCCATGCCTATCCGGTTTACACCCACACCCACTAGGGCTAGAATGGGCGCAAACCGGATATAGGGGAGCGCGCCATGGATGTTCTCGACCGCGCCGATCTCCCATTCCCGCATTCGCTACCCGAGTTCCAGCGACTTTTCCC
>JAKZTB010000330.1:0-17735 GCA_047517345.1 Alphaproteobacteria bacterium | reverse complement strand
ATCTTGAGTGCTGATCCCATGACATCCCCCACATCTGGTGGGAGACCATAGAATCACAATCCGCCATCATCCGCCATCAATGAATATCCCGAGAGTCAATTCAGGCGCTCACTGGTATGAGTATGATCTGCCCCCTTTTGTTGGAGAGAGCAGACTTGGAGGACCGGCGGCGACAATGCCCCGGATTAATCCAATGGGTGCACCGTGAAATCGATAGCGATGAGTATTATAGCGCAATTAGTCGCGCTACGGACGCCGGATCGCCGTCACGACAAGCCGGAAATCATTGGAGGATTTGGTAGCTTGAATTGCCGAAACTGGCACTGGCCCCTTTCGTCCCCATGGTCGATAAAAATAAACGGCGACAGCGCTAAAATCAGCAATACTATAAGCCGCCAAAATGCCTGGGCGGAGCCAGCCACAGATTTATCCGGTCTGCCAAGGCCCATGAGGGAGGACTGGTCGTGACGAGTGAAAGCAAACATCGTCAAAAGCTGCTCCGTAAAACCAAAGCGCAGTTGTCGAAGAGCTAGAAAAGCTTGAAGACCAGGTTAGGACGACGGAGCAACGTTCAGATGGAACCGAAACTCTGGAAGCAGCGCTCAGGGAGAGCGAAAACCGCTTCCGGGCATGGATCGAGTCCACGCCCTCGGCGATCCTGATCAAGGACACGGAGGGACACTATATCCAGGCCAACAAGCTGTGGCACGAATGGTTCAATCCCGAGGGCGTCGACATTGCCGGCAAGACGGTCTTCGACTTTTTTCCGGACGATCACGCGCGCGAGATATTTGAGCGCGACGCCGAGGCCGCTGAAAAAGGCTTGTTGGTTACTGCCGAACTGAAAACGCCGCTTGCCGACGGCCGTATTTTGACGACGTTGATACAAAAATTCCCGATCGTTGGCCCGGACGGGGAAATCATCGCTATCGGCGGCATCAACACCGATATTTCCGAACGGACGGAATTTGCGGAAAATCTCAAGGCGAGCGAGGAGCGGTTCCGCGACTTTGCGGAATCGGCCGCAGACTGGTTCTGGGAGATGGATACGGATCTGCGCTTCACCTACATGTCGCCGAACGTGGAGCGGGTCGTTGGCGTGCCGGCGGCGTGGCATTATGGCAAGACCAGGAAAGACCTTCTCGGCGACGACTATGATCGCGATGTGTGGGACCAACACCTCCAAACCCTCGAAGCGCACCAGCCGTTCCGCGATTTTACCTATTTCAGGGTTGGTGAAGGTGTCGAACCGAAATGGCTAAGCGCGAGTGGGCGGCCGAAATTTGGCGCGGACGGCGAATTCCTCGGCTATCGCGGCACGGGACGCGATGTTAGCGACTCGAAACAGCGTGAGATCGCGATACGCGACAGCGAGAAGAACCTTCGAGAAATCCTCGAGAGGAGTCCGATCGGTGTCGCCATCGTTCTCCATGCCCGGGTAAATGGCGCTGTGGAAGCCAAACGCCTGTTCGCCAATGATGCGCTCGTCGAGATGTTTGGCGCGACGTCCCTCGAGGAAATGATCGAATCCGATATTTCGGGAACCTGGGTCGATCTCGATCAACTGCATGCAGTCAATGAGACCATGAAAAATGGTATTGACTTGGTTGATTTTGAAGTTCAGCGGCGCCGCATGGATGGGTCAACATGGTGGGTCTCGATGAATACACGCCCGATCCGGTTCGACAATCAGGACTGCACCATGGTCTGGCATTTCAACATCACCGAGCGCATGCAGGCGGGGGAGGCGCTGAAAGAGAGCGAGGCGCAACATCGCCTTGTAACAGACTCCTTGCCGGTAATGATCGCCTATATCGACGTCGACGAGCGCTACCGGTTCGTCAATGAAACGGCGATGCGTTGGTTCGGGCGCGAACGCTCCGAGATCATTGGCCAAACTGTCGAAGACATTCACCCTTTGGATTATATTAAGTTTCATCCTCATATACAGGCGGTTCTCGCGGGCCGAGACGTTACCTTCGAAGATACCGTGACATACGGCGACGCCGCTTCGCGCGATATCCGGGTTTCCTACCTACCGCACTTCGCACCGGAGCAAATTGTGATCGGGTATTTTGCCCTCGTTGAGGACATTACTGAGCGCAAGGCAATGGAGGCGCAGCTTCAACAGTCCCAAAAGATGGAAACGGTAGGCCAGTTGACCGGCGGTGTGGCGCACGACTTCAACAACCTGCTCGGCGTCATCATCGGCAATCTCGATTTTCTCGACGAAGATTTAGCGGACGACCCGAAAAAACAGCAACTCATCGCGTCGGCCCTGCGGGCCGCACTGAGCGGGGCGGAGTTGACGAGCCGCCTCCTCGCCATTTCCCGCAAACAGACGCTCGAACCCGAAGTCAGCGACGTAAATGCGCTCGTATACGGGATGACGGATTTGCTGAAGCGGACATTGGGCGAGACCATTGTCATCCAGACATTACTGGCGTCTGATCTCGGCAAGGTGGAGATCGACCGTACACAGCTGGAGACGGCGCTGCTCAATCTCGCCGTGAATGCGCGTCACGCGATGATGGATGGGGGACGTATGACCCTCGAAACCGGTAACGTCGAACTTGATTCCGACTACGCTGACCGGCGCTGGGAAGTTACGCCCGGCCACTATGTGATGCTGGCGGTGTCGGACACGGGAACGGGTATGTCTCCGGCGGTGTTGGAGCAGGTGTTCGAGCCGTTCTTCACGACCAAGGACGTAGGCGAAGGCAGCGGTCTCGGTTTGAGCATGGTGCATGGTTTCGTGAAGCAGTCCGGCGGTCATGTCGCGATTTACAGTGAGGAAGGCGCAGGTACGACGATCAAACTGTATTTTCCGCTATTCGAGACGACCGAGCACATCGCGTATGAAATGACGGTGGCGATAGAGCTTCCGTTGGGAGCCGGAGAGACAAATTTGGTTGTCGAGGACGATGCCGATCTTCGGCAATTGGCGACTACGATGATCTCAAGCTTGGGCTACAACGTTTTGGAAGCCTCCGACGGGGCGTCAGCATTAGCGGTTTTGGACGAAGGAGCGCCGGTTGACCTGTTGTTCACCGACGTAGTGTTGCCGCACGGGATGAATGGCGTAAAGCTGGCGTCGACCGCGTTGGCCCAACGGCCCGATCTCAAGGTTCTGTACACATCGGGATATACCGACAACGCCATCGTCATTAATGGCACTTTGGACGCGGGTAGCGAACTAATCACCAAGCCCTATCGGCGGACCATGTTGGCGCGCCGGTTGCGACAAATCCTCGAAGGCGAAGACAGGGACAAAAAATAGCGTTGTCTATGCGGAGAACGCCTTTGCTCACGAAAGGCGCCTGGACAACGCGGACAGGGTTATCAGAAAGCCCCATGAATTCGCGGACCTTGGGGAAATGGTTCGATCCGTCCTCGACGATGGGGGTGGATAATGATCTCCAACGAAGTCCAAAATACGTTTTATTTAGCGTCCAATCCTGTCGCCTGAAAGATTTCCGACACTTCCGAGATGGGTCACAAGGTCTTGCCTACGGCCTGTTAGAATGTCGGCTATCGAATAAACATCGAACTGAATCGGCGAAAAGCAGACCTTTGCCACTGTCTTGTTAAATGAGAGTATGTGAGCTTCCGATCGACGGGACTGTTGTAGAGTGTCGGGTGTCGAAACCATTTCGTGAAACGATATACCGCGCGAAACCCGCCGCACATGCCACCTATGTACGCGGGCTATACACTTGACCGGGGACCCAGGGAACAGTGGGAAATAGCACGCAGGGCTGGATTCCCAGTCAAGCCGGGAATGACAGGTATGGTATGAGATCGAACAATTTCGGACCGATTTCATGTGCGTGTAATCTCGCGTCCGATCAGTGAACCAGTGGCGCAACGGATGGCCGACAATCAAATAATCCTGTGGGGACATGGCTCCAGCCGGGCGATGCGGGTGCATTGGGTGCTGCAGGAGTTCGGGCTCGAGTACGACGTCCGGCCGATCCGCTCGCGGTCCGGCGAGACCTTGACCGCGGAATATTCGGCGCTGAACCCGAAAAAAAAAATCCCGACCTTGCAGCATGGCGATTTGGTACTGACGGAAAGTCCGGCGATTGTTTCCTATCTGGCCGACGCCTTCGATCCGCCGCCCGGGTTCCATGCCCCGCGCGATCCTGCCGGCCGCGCCAAGGTCAACGAATGGTGCATCTTCGTGGCGATGGAGCTGGACGCGCACACGCTCTACGTCATCCGCCGGCACGAGGGGTTAAGCGAGGTTTACGGGGCCGCGCCGCAGGCTGTGGCGTCCGCCAGGGAGTATTACCTGAAACAACTCAATGCCGTCGCCCCGCGGATCGATGCGGCGGGCAAATATCTCTTCGGCGAGGATTTCAGCATCGCCGACATCCTGCTGACGACCTGCCTCGACTGGGGACGGCTCTACGACATCGACCTGCCCGAACCGCTCGCCGCCTACCAACTACGGGTCGGCGAGCGCCCCGCCTACAAACGGGCGTTCGAACTGAACTACAACGGCGACCGTACGATCGGCGACGAGCGCTGACCCTTAATCGGCGCCGGTCGGCAGCTGGTTAAACGGCAGCTCCTTGTCGACCCGGATGTCCGGCGGCAGGCCCAGTACGCGCTCGCTGATGATGTTGCGCAGGATTTCGTCGGACCCCGCCGCGATCCGTCCGCCCGGCGAATCCAGCAAGGCCTGCTGATAGAGCGCCCGCGAGGGCATCTTCTCCGGGTCCGTCATCGCGCCGCTCATATCCATCAGATCCATGCCGAAATGGGCGATTTCCTGCCGGCGGAAACTCGATACGAGCTTGGAGATGGAGTTTTCCGGCCCGGGCCGCTCGCCGCGCGACAGCGCCGTCATCAAGCGCGCGTGGATCAATTTCACGCCCTGCGACTTGATGTACCAGTCGGCCAGCTTCTCGCGCACCGCCGGATCGGCGATCGCCGGTCCGTCTTCCAGTTCGATATCGCGGGCGAGTTGGAAGATGTCCTCGAAGTCCGGTGCCGGGCGGACGCCGGAACTGACCCGTTCGTTCATCAGGGTCGTGATCGCGACCTGCCAGCCCTGCCCGACATCGCCGAGCCGTTGCGTATCCGGGATACGCAAGTCGGTCATGAAAACCTCGTTGAAGTTCGCAAAGCCGGAGATCTGCTTGATCGGCCGTATCTCGATCCCCGGCGACTTCATGTCGAGGAAGAAGTAAGTCAAACCTCTGTGTTTGGGTGCATCGGGATCGCTGCGCGTCACCAGGATGGCCATGTCGGCGTAATGCGCGCCCGAGGTCCAGATCTTCTGGCCGTTGATCACCCATTCGTCGCCGTCGCGTACCGATCGGGTGCGCAGCCCGGCGAGGTCCGAGCCGCCGGCCGGTTCCGAGAACAGCTGGCACCAGATCTCGTCGCCGCGCAGCGTCGCGGGCACATAGCGTTGTTTCTGATCTTCGGTCGCGTAGGTCAGCATGGTCGGCACCGCCATGCCGTGGCTGATGCTGAACACCGGCGGCGGGATAAGGTAGTTCGCCTCCTCCTCCGCGAAAATGATCTGCTGCAGCCGCGTCTCGCCGCGGCCGCCATATTCCTTCGGCAGGGCGATGCCGGAAAAACCGCCCTCGAACTTCTTGGCTTCCCAGGCCCTCGCGGCCGGAATCAGTTCCGGTTCGCCGCGTTTGTATTTGTACACTTTGCCGGGCGTTTTCGGTTCCGCGTTCTCCGCCAGCCAGACGCGTGCCTCGGCGCGGAATTCGGCTTCTTCCGGGGTATCGTTGAAATCCATTGCCCTATTCGTCCCCGGTGAAGTTACGGGTTTCGAGTTGGCTGATCAGCCGGTCCTTCCAGCGCCGCTCGCCGCCCAGCGCGAGGGACAGCAGTTTGGCGCGGCGGTAATAGAGGTGGCAATCGAATTCCCAGGTGAAGCCCATGCCGCCATGGGTTTGGATATTCTCCCGCGCGGCATGGTTATAGGCGTCGCTCGCCGCGACACGCGCGGCGGCCGCCGCCGTCGCCAGGTCCGGCGCGTCGGTCGCCAGGGCCCAGGCGCCGTAATAGGCGTTGGCGCGGGCCAGTTCCGTCGCGATGTAGATGTCCGCGAGCTTGTGCTTGATCGCCTGGAAAGAGCCTATCGCACGCCCGAATGCGAAACGGTTCTTGGCGTATTCGGTCGCCATTTCGAGGCAGGCCTGCGCCCCGCCGACCTGCTCGAACGCCATCAGGATCGCCGCGCGGTCGAAGACGGACTGTGTGATCTCCCACCCCTCGCCCGCGTCGCCGAGCGGCTCGGCGGCGGCCTTGTCGAAGGCGATCTCGGCATGCGACCTTGTCGGATCGACCGTTTCGACGGGCGTGCGGCTCACGCCATCGGCTTCCAAATCGACGATGAACAGGGACAGGTCGTTGCCGGCGCGTGCCAGGACCACGGCAAAATCCGCGATATCGCCATCCGCGACTGGGACCTTGGTACCCTCGACCGTGCCGTCGGCGGCACACAGCTTGATGGACGCGGCATTCGCGACGCCGACGCCTTCGGATACCGCAAAGCAACCGATCCGCTCGCCGCTGGCCAGCGCCGGCAGATATTCCTGTTTTTGCGCGTCGCTGCCGGCGATGAGCAATGCTTCCGTCGCCATGTAAACGGAGGAAGAAAACGGCGTCGGCGCCAGGCTTCGTCCCAATTCCTCGGCAATAACGCAAAGATCCTCACGGCTCAGGCCGGCCCCGCCATATTCCTCGGGAATAGTCGTGCCGATCCAGCCGAGCTCGGCCATTTCCTGCCAAAGCTCGGCGTCGTACGGCTTTGACCCGTCTTCGAGAACCGCGCGTACGATCGCCGGTGTGGAGCGGTCGCCCAGGAACTTTTTCGCCTGGTCGCGCAGCAGATATTGTTCCTCTGAGAAATCGAAATTCATACCGTCCCCATGGCCTGTAATTTTCTACGGCAGTGAAACCGTCGCGTTTATTCGAGCCGCTACTATCGAATGCGCGGCAAGCTATAGTCAAACTGCGGCGCGATGCAAATGCGCACACCGTTCGGCAGAGGCCGGTGGATACAAGGGGGAGCAAAACTATGGCGAACCGAATTCTCGAAGCCGTCAAGATTCAATCCCGTGTCGTGATACCCATCGTGAAGGCGCTGGAAAAGGAAATCGGCAGGGAAAAGGCGTACGCCATCGTCGGCCGCGCCATCGTGGGAGCCTATGTCGAATATCGCGAGCGCCGCGGGTTCGAGGCGAACGCGCATCCCCGGACCGAACAGGAAAACGGACTGGATTTTCCCGTCGAACATGACGTGGTGGAAGATAGCGAGACACGCTATGGCCACAACATCACCGGGTGCCAGTTCGCCGATTACTTTCGATCGATCGGCGAACCTGAAATCGGCGCGCTCATGACCTGCGGCGTGGATTTCGCCGCCGAAGCGCTGATCCGTCCGGATTGGACCTTCGAACGGACCCAAACGCGGATGCAGGGCGCACCGCATTGCGATTTCCGCTGGCGCAAGCAACAAATTTAGATCGCATTCAATTTAAATGCCGGTGCGGCGTGTCGGTGCGAAATTTCGCCGCGCTGCAACAACGTGGTTGGATTTGCGACTGAAATTCGATAAAAGGCCCTGTATCGAGTTTCATACCCCGTAATGCTGAACGGCAAAATGTCGCACGAGATGACAGAAGGCATACTGGAATTCTGCGCCGCGAAAGCGGTTCCGAGGGACCGGCACTGAACCCAACGGGTTCCGCGCCGCCCAACCGGCGCAGGGGCAAATTCGAATATCAAGACCACGGACGACAGAGGCCGCACAGGGGAAATAACCGCGATGAGTGAAAACAACTATACCCCGCCGAAAGGTTTTCCGAAGCCGCAAGGGCTTTACCATCCCCGTAACGAACACGACGGCTGCGGTATCGGCTTCATCGCGAATATCAAAGGCAAGAAAAGCCACGACATCATCGTGCAAGGCCTTCAGCTGCTGGTCAATCTGACCCATCGCGGCGCGGTGGGAGCCGATCCGAAGGCCGGCGACGGCGCGGGCATCCTTTTGCAAATTCCCGACAGGTTCTACCGCGAAGAATGCGCGGCGCTCGGTTTCGAGCTTCCTTCGGCGGGCAAATACGGCGTCGGCACCTTGTTTCTGCCGCACGACGAAGCCCGGCGCGCGGAATGCGAACAACTCCTGGAAGACAGCACCGCCTGGGGCGGTCTAAAAGTCCTCGGCTGGCGCGACATGCCCGTGGACAACAGCGACCTCGGTGAATCCGTCAAGGCGACCGAACCGGTTATCCGTCAAATCTTCGTCGGCCTCGGCGACAGTGACGACGATACCGACGCGCTGGAACGCAAACTGTTCGTGATCCGCAAGCGGGCGTCGCGGGAAACGCGCGCGTTGGGCGAAGATACCGCTGAATTCTATATCCCCTCCATGTCCGCCCGGACGGTCGTCTACAAGGCCATGGTATTGGCCGATCAGGTCGGCCCCTTCTATCCCGACCTCAGCGACGAAAGGTTCGAATCCGCATTGGCATTGGTCCATCAGCGTTTTTCGACGAACACTTTCCCCGCCTGGTCGTTGGTGCATCCCTTCCGGATGATCTGTCATAACGGCGAAATCAATACGCTGCGCGGCAACCTCAACTGTATGAACGCGCGGCGCTATTCGATGCGTTCCGAAGCGTTCGGCGACGATCTGGATCAGGTTTGGCCCCTGATCCGGGAAGGCCAATCGGATTCCGCCGGCTTCGACAACGCGCTTGAACTGCTCGTCCTCGGCGGATATTCGCTTGCGCACGCCATGATGCTGTTGATCCCGGAGGCCTGGCACGGCAATCCGCTGATGGACGACGAACGGCGCGCTTTCTACGAATACCATGCCGCGCTGATGGAACCGTGGGACGGCCCGGCGGCTGTCGCCTTTACGGACGGCCGGCAGATCGGCGCCACGCTCGACCGTAACGGCCTGCGTCCCGCGCGCTATCTCGTCACCGATGACGATATTGTCGTTCTGGCTTCCGAGATGGGCGTATTGCCGATCCCGGAAGAACGGATCGTCCAGAAGTGGCGCCTGCAGCCGGGCAAGATGCTGCTGATCGACCTGGAACAGGGCAAGATCATCGACGACGCCGATATCAAGGCCGAATTGTCCAGCATGCGGCCCTACCAGGAGTGGCTGAACCAGACGCAAATCGTCCTGGAAGATTTGCCGAAGGTTCCACGCGAGGAGCCGCTTCCCAATACGCCGAGCCTGCTCGACCGGCAACAGGCGTTCGGCTACACCCAGGAAGACCTAAAGATCCTGATGACCCCCATGGCCGCCACGGGACAGGAAGCCATCGGGTCGATGGGCATCGATACGCCGCTTTCAGCGCTTTCCGACCGGCCCAAGCTTCTCTACACCTATTTCAAACAGCTTTTCGCGCAGGTCACCAACCCGCCGATCGATCCGATCCGCGAAGAGCTGGTCATGTCGCTGGTTTCCTTGATCGGTCCGCGACCGAATTTGCTGGGCATGGACGATTCCGGCGCGCACCAGCGTCTCGAGGTCCGCCAGCCGATATTGACCAACGGCGATTTGGAGAAAATTCGCGCGATCGGCGACATCGCCGACAATCCTTTCCGCACGGTTACGCTCGACCTCACCTATCCTGCCTCGGAGGGCGCCGACGGCATGCAGGCGGGATTGGACAATCTGTGCGAGGAAGCGGCTAACGCGCATCGAGAAGGATACAACATCATCGTCCTCAGCGACCGCGCGATCGGCGAGAACCGGGTCGCGATCCCGGCACTGCTGGGAACCGCAGCCGTTCACCACCACTTGATCCGCGAAGGATTGCGCACCGGGCTCGGCCTGGTCGTCGAAACCGGCGAAGCGCGCGAAGTGCATCATTTCTGTCTCTTGGCCGGTTACGGCGCGGAAGCGATCAATCCGTATCTCGCCTTCGATACCCTGATCGACATCAAGGACGAGCTGCCGCCGGACCTTTCCGACTCGGAGATTGAGAAGCGCTATATCAAGGCGATCGACAAGGGCATCCTCAAGGTGATGTCCAAAATGGGCATCTCCACCTATCATTCCTATTGCGGGGCACAGATATTCGACGCCGTCGGCCTGTCCAGCGCCTTTATCGAAAAGTATTTCTTCGGGACGCAAACCGCGATCGAAGGCATCGGGTTGGAGCAAATCGCCCAAGAAACCGTCGAGCGCCACGCACAAGCGTTCGGCAATGACCATGTCTACCGAAAGTATCTCGATGCCGGTGGCGAATACGCCTACCGGTTGCGCGGCGAGGACCATTATTGGACGCCGGAAACGATCGGCAGCCTGCAGCACAGCGTTCGCGGCAACAACAAGGACCGCTACAAGGAATACGCGGACGCGATAAACGACCAGAGCAAACGGTTCAAAACGATCCGCGGTCTTTTCGACATCGTGCTGTCGGACAGCCCCATTCCGCTTGAAGAAGTCGAGCCCGCGAGCGAGATTGTAAAGCGCTTCTCGACCGGCGCGATGTCGTTCGGTTCAATCTCCCGCGAATCGCATCGGACGCTCGCGGTTGCGATGAACCGGATCGGCGGAAAGTCCAACACCGGCGAAGGCGGCGAAGAACCGGACCGCTACGTGTTCATGCCGAATGGCGATTCCGAACGGTCCGCCATTAAACAAGTGGCATCGGGCCGCTTCGGCGTGACCGCCGAATACCTCGCCAATTCGAGCATGATGCAAATCAAGATGGCGCAGGGTGCGAAACCCGGCGAAGGCGGCCAGTTGCCCGGCCACAAGGTCGACGCCGTCATCGCCAAGGTGCGCCACTCGACGCCGGGCGTGGGCCTCATCTCGCCACCGCCGCACCATGACATCTATTCGATCGAAGACCTGGCGCAACTGATTTACGACTTGAAGAACGTCAACCCGGAAGGCGACGTCAGCGTCAAGCTGGTCGCCGAAATCGGCGTCGGTACGGTCGCCGCCGGCGTGTCGAAGGCGAAAGCGGATCACGTCACCATCTCGGGCTTCGAGGGCGGCACCGGCGCCAGCCCGCTGACCTCGATTACCCATGCCGGCTCTCCCTGGGAAATCGGCCTCGCGGAAACGCATCAGACCCTCGTGCTGAACCGGCTGCGTGGCCGCATCGCCGTACAGGCCGATGGCGGTCTTCGGACCGGTCGGGACGTCGTCATCGGTGCGCTGCTGGGTGCGGACGAATTCGGGTTCGCTTCGGCGCCCCTGATCGCGTCCGGCTGCATCATGATGCGCAAATGCCATCTCAACACCTGCCCTGTGGGTATCGCAACGCAGGATCCCGAACTCCGCAAACGGTTCACCGGCAAGCCGGAACACGTCATCAACTATTTCTTCTTCGTCGCCGAAGAAGTGCGCCAGATCATGGCCGAGATGGGATACCGCCGTTTCGACGAATTGATCGGGCAATCCGATCGGCTCGATCAACGCCAAGCGATCGAGCACTACAAGGCGAAAGGGATCGATCTTTCCAAGATCCTGCACAAGCCCGTGGCCGCGGACGGCGTCGCTATTCACAACAGCGAGTTCCAGGACCACGATCTCGATTCCATCATGGACCGCTGGCTGATCGAGAAGTCGCTACCGGCGTTGCAACGCGGCAGGGCAGTCACCATCGAAGGCGAAATCCACAACACCGACCGGACGACCGGCGCCATGCTCTCCGGCGAAGTCGCCAAGCGGTACGGCAATGCCGGTCTGCCGGAAGACACGATCAGCATCAAGCTGACCGGAACGGCGGGGCAGAGCTTTGGCGCTTTCCTGGCAAAAGGGGTCGCCATCGAGCTTACCGGCGACGCCAACGACTATGTCGGCAAGGGTTTGAGCGGCGGCCGCATCGTGATCTGCCCGCCCACGCAAAGCAAGATCGAGCCACGGAAAAGCATCATCGTCGGCAACACCGTCCTGTACGGCGCGACCGATGGCGAATGCTTCTTCCGTGGTGTCGGGGGTGAACGGTTTGCCGTCCGCAATTCGGGTGCAACCGCCGTCGTCGAAGGCGTCGGCGATCACGGCTGCGAATACATGACCGGCGGAATCGTCGTCGTGCTGGGCTATACGGGCAGGAACTTTGCGGCCGGCATGAGCGGCGGCATCGCCTATGTCCTCGACGAGGAAGGCAATTTCGCACAGCGCTGCAACCTCGCCATGGTCGATTTGGAACCGGTGACGGAGGAGGACGAGACGCTCGAAGAGATCGCCCATCAGGGCGGCGATCTGGAAGCGCATGGCCGCGTCGACGTATCCCGCGATATGACTCGTTTCGATGCCGAACGGCTGCATGGCCTGATCGAAAGGCATGCGCACTACACGAACTCGAAACGCGCGCAGGAAATACTACGCGACTGGGACAGCTACCTGCCCAAATTCGTCAAAGTGATGCCGGTCGACTACCGCCGCGCCCTGGAGGAAATGCAAATTGCCCAGCTCGGCGCATCGGATTTGAGCATGGCCGCGGGGGGCGAATAATATGGGCAAGATTACCGGCTTTCTTGAAATCGACCGACAGGACCGCAAGAACGCGCCGGCCAGCGACCGGGTGCGTCATTTCCGCGAATTCGTCATCCCGATGGATCACAAGCAGGTGTCGCAGCAGGGCGCTCGCTGCATGGATTGCGGCATCCCCTTCTGTCACCAGGGTTGCCCGGTCGACAACATCATCCCGGATTGGAACGACCTGGTTTACAAGGACGACTGGCGCGGTGCGCTCGACGTCCTCCACTCGACCAACAACTTCCCGGAATTCACCGGCCGCATCTGTCCCGCGCCCTGCGAAGAGGCCTGCACGCTTAACATCGACGATAACCCGGTCACGATCAAAACGATCGAGTGCGCCATCGCCGATAACGCTTGGGAGAAGGGTTGGATCGCGCCGGTTGTCGCCGAAACCAAAAGCGGCAAGACCGTTGCGGTCGTCGGAGCCGGGTCGGCTGGGATGGCTTGTGCGCAACAACTCGCCCGTACCGGACACGATGTCACGGTCTACGAGAAAAATGCCAAAGCGGGCGGTCTGCTGCGTTACGGCATCCCCGATTTCAAGATGGAGAAGCATCTGATCGACCGCCGGGTCGCGCAGATGGAAGGCGAAGGCGTCACATTCCGATACGGCGTTCACATCGGCGTCGACGAAACCGCGGAAGGGTTGTTGGAAAATTTCGATGCCGTCGCGCTTACCGGCGGATCGGAGTATTCGCGCGACCTGCAGGTTCCCGGCCGCGACCTGGAAGGTATCGAGTTCGCGATGGATTTCCTGCCGCAACAGAACCGCAGGGTCAGCGGCGAGGCGCTGGGCGACACCAAGGAAATTCTCGCCCTCGGCAAGAACGTCATCGTGATCGGCGGCGGCGATACCGGATCCGACTGCATCGTCACCTCGTTCCGCCAAGGTGCTATTTCTGTCACGCAGTTCGAGATCATGCCGATGCCGCCGGTGTCGCCGGACAAGGGCACGAGTTGGCCGCTTTGGCCTTACAGGCTGCGCACGTCGTCGTCGCAGCGCGAAGGCGCGAAGCGCGATTGGTGCGTCTCGACGACCAAATTTTCCGGCAAGGACGGCAAACTGAGCACACTCCACGTGACGCGACTCGATGCGAAGCTGCGCGATATCCCCGGCAGCGAGTTCACCATAGACGCGGACCTCGTCCTGCTGGCGATGGGCTTCGTGCACCCGACCCATGAGGGCATGATCGAGAGCCTCGGCGTCGAGCTCGACGGACGCGGCAACATTTTGGCCAATACGGACGATTATCAGACGACCGTACCGAAGCTGTTCGCCGCCGGCGACATGCGGCGCGGCCAGTCCCTCGTGGTCTGGGCGATCCGCGAAGGCCGGCAATGCGCCCGCGCCATCGACGCGTTCCTGATGGGCGAGAGCGTGCTGCCACGTTGACGGCAGGACATATGGTCACGCAAACGCCGGCATGACCTCTTCGGCGAAGACGCGCAGGGCGTCCTTTCCGCGCGACGACAGGATCACATAATCGACGCCCTCGCCTTCGAGCCATTTGAGCCGCTCGATGATCTCCTCCGGCGTGCCGATCAGCGTGCCTTCGGTCGCCGCCTTGCGCAGGTCGGGGTCCGATACCATGCTGGATTGCGCCGTTTTGTCCGCCGAAATTCCGTAGGCGTTCATCACTTCCTGGCTCTTCATCCGCGCGGCGATGGCGGCCTCCCGCTCCGCCGGCGTCTTCGCGATCAAGAGTCCGCGCGCCACGGCCACGCTGAGCGGTTTCACCGCGCGGCCCGCCTCCGCGACCGCGTCCTTGTAGATATTCAAGCGCTCCAGAATGACGTCGAAGGTCTGGAACTGGTCGAGGAAAAGGTTGTATCCCTCGCGCGCCGCGTATTGCAGCGACTCCGGCCGCCCGGCGGCGAGCCAGAATGGCGGGTGCGGTTTCTGCACGGGTTCCGGCTCGATGACGACATTGTCGTAATGCCAGCGCTTGCCGTGATGCGAGAAGCGGCCTTCGGTGGTCCAGGCCTTGCGGATCACGTCCATCGCTTCCTCGAAGCGTTCCGTCGACTCCTCGATCGGGATGCAGAACCCTTCGAATTCGTTGTAACGGTAGCCCTTGCCGACACCGAAATCGAACCGCCCGCCGGACAACAGATCGACCGTCGCCGCCTGTTCGGCAACCAGCACCGGATTGTGCCACGGCAACACGACGACGGCGGTCCCGAGCCGGATCGTCTTCGTCTTGGCCGCCAGAAAGGACAGCAGGTTGAGCGACGCCGACACCTGCCCCATCCCGCTGAAGTGATGCTCGACCAGGAAATTGCTGTAATAGCCCAGCGCCTCCGCCTCGACGACGGCGTCGATATAGGCGTTGTAGCCCTCATGGTATCCGTCTTCGACGCCTGGGACCGACCGCGCACCGCCAAACATGCCGAATTTCATCGCGCAACGCCTATTTCAGGTTCCCGTTCCCGCTTGCCGCCATGATGGCGTTCCGCGCGAATCCAGTTTAGTTTCCAATAGTCTAACGCGGCGGTTGATGCGGTAGAACACAATTCGGCATTGCTTGAGGAGCGCGCGCGCCATGACCAAGACACCCGATACCATCGCCGACCCGGGCCGCGTCGACGCCCTGACGCAGCAGATCAGGGACGGGATTCTTTCTCCCGTCGATCTGGTTCAGCGCTACATTGACCGTATCGATGCCGTCGAACCACGGGTCGAGGCGTGGCGCGAACTGTGCCTCGATACCGCGCGCGCCGAAGCGAAGATATTGGAGCAGGAGATCGCGACGGGCGTGATCCGCGGCCCGCTGCACGGCATCCCGGTCGGCGTGAAGGACATCATCGATGTGCGCGGAGTGCCGACGCGCTGCAACAGCAAGTCGCGCGCGGATATCGCGCCGGCGACGGCGGACGCGGAAGTCGTCGCCGCCCTGCGCACCGCCGGCGCCATCATCCTCGGTAAAACGCATACGACGGAATTCGCCTTCCGCGACCCCTCTCCGGCGCGCAACCCGCATAATTTGGCGCACACGCCGGGCGGGTCGAGCAGCGGCTCCGGCGCGGCGGTCGGTGCCGGCATGGTGCCGGTCGCGCTCGGCACGCAGACCATGGCGTCGGTCAACCGCCCGGCCGCCTATTGCGGTATCGCGGCCTTCAAACCCAGCACGCGGCTGATGCCCGGCGGCGGCGTCGCCCCCCTCTCCTACCTATACGACACCGTCGGCTATTACGGCTGGAGCGTCGGCGACGCGGCGACGGTGTTCGAAGCGATCTGCCCGTCGCACGGCCGAATGAACGGCGGTCCGGCCACGGACGCACCGCTCGAGGTGACCGTCCTGACGGACCCGGTCATCGAATCCGCGGACGCCGATGTTCAGAAATCCACGCGGCGAACCGCAAAGCTGCTGCGGGACGCGGGGCACACCGTCACACGGCAAGCCTCGCCGATATCGATCGCCGCGTTGCAGGAAAACCATCGCCTGTCGATGGAATACGATATCGGCCATACGCAGCGCGAACTGCTCGACAAGCCGCAAGGCAGCGTCGGAAATTATCTATGCGAGGCCATCGCGCGCGGACTGGAAATATCCGAAAACGACTACTTCGACGCGCGCCGCGCGATCGACTCGGCGCGCCATACCTTCTTCAACCACTTCACCGAAACCGATGCCTTCCTCTGGCCGGCGACCCCGGAGACCGCGCCCGAGGGCTTGGAATGGACCGGCGACGCCAGCTACATCTCGCCCTGGACCGCGCTCGGCGGCCCGATCGTGACCATGCCCGCGGGCCTGTCGTCGGACGCACTGCCGATCGGCTGCCTCGTCGCGGGCGCGCCCGGCAGCGACAGCCGCTTCGCCAGCATCGCCCGAAAGATCGCCGAGGCGGCGGAGCGGCACTAGAGCATATCGGGGTTGGTTGGAATCACCTTTGATGATCCAACAACCGCGTGAATCTGCTCTTAAACTATTGAAATAGAGCGGATTCACAAGTTCGTTCGGACCCATGAAATGGGTCCGAACGAACTTGATCCGCTCTAGACCCCGCTTAAGGCTTACGCAGCTTTGCCTTCGGACTCGAACCTCGGTTAAGACCATGCCCAACGGTGAAAACTGACTCAAAGAGGAAATCGAGCACACCGCCGCTCGGGAACCTTATACGGCCCATCCGGGTGGGCGCGAAACCGTCGCATGAACATCCGATCCCGGTTTGTGCAACAAGCCGGTGAGGCGTAGGCGCACCATAAGCGTTGATTGGCCACAAAGTGTCAGTCATAGGTTGATGTACTCGTACTCCGGCGCCAAGATGCAACAAATCATGGCAATTCTCTCGTCCGTCATCATTTCATAGCGTTTTCATGACGAATAAAAGCAAGGCTAAAACCGCAGCCAAACGTGCGAAGCGCGTGCCAATTCGTCCCGCCGAAATCGATCGAAACAACCCGCTTGATCAAGCAAAGGCACTGCACGCCGCTGGAAAGCTTAAAGAAGCAAAGCGTGCCTATAAGAAGCTGCTCACCCGACAGCCTCAGAATGCTGAATTGCGTTATCTTGCCGGACTCGTCGCTTCGCAGACCGGCGATGCAAAGAAGGCTGAACCTCACCTTCGCCGAGCGGTCATGCTTCGCTCTTCATACACAGAGGCCCACAACAATCTGGGCCTTGTCCTAATCGAATTGGATCGCTCGCACGAGGCCATCGCGTGTTTCGTCCGGGCGATCGAATTGCAACCCGATTCCCTGATCGCGCTGAAGAATCTTGCGTTTTTGCTGATGAAACTGGATCGGTACGAGGAAGCGATTTCATACTTTGACAGGGTACTCGCACTCGAACCGAATGGCGTGGAAACTTACAACAACCGCGGCGTCTCAATGCAACGTCTCGGTTTGTTGCAAGAATCGGTAACCAGTTTTGAACAAGCGCTGGACCGCAAGCCAGGTTACGCTGTCGCGGTCTTGAACCTTGGCGTATCGATGCAGAAACTTGGCCAGCTGGATGAGGCGGAAGCCCATCTTCGCCGCGCCGTCGCGCTGGAACCTGCCAACGCCAGTGCGTTAGCTGTGCTCGGTACAATATTGGTCGAGCAACAGAAAATCGACGAGGCGGTAACCGTTTACCACGATGCCGTTGCGCTAGACCCAACCTTGCCTATCCGGTTTACACCCACACCCACTAGGGCTAGAATGGGCGCAAACCGGATATAGGGGAGCGCGCCATGGATGTTCTCGACCGCGCCGATCTCCCATTCCCGCATTCGCTACCCGAGTTCCAGCGACTTT
>JAKZTB010000329.1:0-5371 GCA_047517345.1 Alphaproteobacteria bacterium | reverse complement strand
ATCAAGAGCCCGATTTGAATTTCTTTGCCGGCTTGCCGGTGGCGGATGCCCGCATACAGCGCGGTCGTCTGCGCCATGTATTCCGCGCCAACCCATGATGGCACGCCCTTTCCGGTTCTGTAAAACAGACTGTCTTCTCCAATCCGCACGCACGCCTCGGCCCAGCTATCGCCAAACTCGGCGGGTTCGCTGATCAGGACCATCGCGCCGCTATGGGGCAGCAGACTGGGCACCGGCCTCGGCAGCGTCATCAGATTGGCTTTCCAATGATCAGGGTCGCGTTGTTGCCGCCGAAAGCGATGGCGTTGCTCAAGAAGATGCCACGCGACGACTCACCCAGCCGATACCCCACAGACACGAGATTGTCAGACAACATGTCCGTGTCCGCTTCGCCATCCCAAAGGTGCGGCGGAAGATACCGTTCCACGTTGTCGCCGTGTGCGGCAAGCCAGCAATGCGCCGCCCCCATGGCGCCCGCGGTGCCAAGCGTATGGCCGATTTGTCCCTTGGAGGAACCACACGGAATTTCCGCGCCGAAAACACGCGATACGACTTTACTCTCCATTGCGTCGTTCTGCAGCGTTCCGGTACCGTGCAAATGGACATAATCGATCGCGTCGGACGTCAGACCGGCATCGTCCAACGCGCGCCTGATTGCGGTTTCGACCTCTATTCCTTCGGGTTCCGGCGCCGTCATGCTGTAGGCATCCGTCGAGGCGCCGGTTCCAAGCAGGGCGATTTCCGATTCTCGCTTTTCCATCAGAAATATGGCGGCGCCCTCTCCGATCGTCGTGCCGTCTCGATTCCGGCTGAATGAATTGCAAATGCCTTCGGATAGCGCCGACAGCGCATGAAACCCGTTCACGGTCAGGCGGCACAGGCTATCGGCACCGCCGGCAAGGACCGCATCCGCCAATCCGGTTCGAATCAGACGGCGGGCCATCGCCAAGGCATGTGCCCCCGAGCTGCAAGCCGTCGAAACGGAGAGCGCCGGTCCTCCCAGGTTCAGATAACGTGCGAGCGCTTCGCTCGTACCGCCAATTTCCTGCACGCGCACATCGAAGTCATGCGGGAATTCTCCGTCGGCGATCGCGCGTTTGAGGGCGATTTCACCTTCCGCGATGCCAGAAGTGCAGGTCGCCATGACAACGGCAATTCTGGTCCGACCATGGCGCCCGATGGCATCGTCTATCTCGGCGCGAATTTCATCCGCGGCGGCGATGGTGAGCCCTAAATTTCGGCTTGCGTATGCCGACAGCTCCGGAGGCCCCTGCGGTAGCGGTCCCTCGACCTGACCAACGAATACCGGCGCGCCATCGACAAGCAAATCCGACCGCGAAACAACGCCTGGCCGCCGGCCGGCGAAAAGGTTTTCTCGAATCTGTTCCTTGCCGCGGCCAAGTGCGCTCACGATGCCCAACGCGGACAGATAGACGAGGTGGTCTGTCTTCATCTCGCGTCTCTCGCCCCTAGGGTCTCAACGCGGAGTCGATAAGGAAAATTGAAATGCTGAATTACGATCTCGCCCGTTTTCAAATGTTTTGATGGATATGTTATCTCCGCAATATTCTCACCATCCGCTCCCCGAACCCGCCTGAAGGACCCATCGGCCGCTTCATCGAGCCGCATCCGTATCCGTGATAACGCGGCGCGCAGCGTCTCCGTGGGCCAATATGTAAGATACACATCGAAGAGGGTATATCGAGGGTCAAATTTCACTTCATTTCCGGCGAGCGTCTCCACGACGAGTTCACCCTTTTCGTGGACGATGGTGAACAGCGTCACGCCGATGGGAGAAAGCCCGACAATGGCGAGACGTTCAGGCGTGATGTCCAGCTCATAGCGCATCTTGTATGTTTTTCCGCCATATTGGCCGATCGCGAGCTGGCTCAGCGACAGGCTGCGCCCAAGGCTTTCTGGCGACAAATACAGAAATTGCGGCGGTTCTTTCGCAGTGACATCGGGCCGCCCCGTTCCCGCGCACCCGGTGGCCAGGAGGACCAGCGCCAATATCCAAATTCGCGTCATTGCCCGCGTCCGCTGTTTTCAGCCGGTGCGGTACCGGATTTCCAACCCGCCATCGGCGAAAGAAGAAACGCCACCAGAATTCCGACCAGTATGGTAAGGCCGAACGAGTGGATTGCGGTGGTTGCCGAAAGGGCAAGTAGCCCAAAGGCCAGTAGAGTCGTCGCCGATGACAGAGCGATGGCCAATAACGTCGCTGGGCTCTCCACACCTGTTTCCCTGAAGAACAATGCGTAGTCGACGCCGATTCCAAGGATGAGGAGGAGCGCCATGACATTGAACAAACTTATGGCTTCGCCAAGGAAGCCGAGTACGCTCAGGCTCACAATCGCCGCGATGATCGGTATTGCCATGACGAGCAGGCCGCCGACGATGCCGTAGCGCGCCATGAGAAGAAGCATCACCACGCCATATGAAATCGTCGTGAGCCATATGGTTTGGCGGCGGTACTGGCTGAAGAGACCGGAAATTTCGCCGGCGGGGTCGACGAAATGTACAAACGGCCCGAAATTCGCGAGCGCCCGTAGCGCCTCGAGATCATTCGCGCCACGCAATCCGACCACGCCGACCACGCCGCGTTCGCTTGAGCCCAGCCAGAGCTGTCGATAGGGTTCGGAAACCGGATTGGCGAGCCATTGCCGAATTCCGGCCGGGCGCGCGCGCTCCGACTGCAGGAATGCGGCCACGTAAGCGTCACGCGTATGGTCCGGTAGTCCGATCTGCTGGGCGATGCGATCCAATGTGTTTTTCCTACCCACGATCAAAGGCGCCAGCAGCGCCCGATTCTCCATTTGGCGTCGCGGCGAGGCGATGAAGTCCGAGATGGCGATATATCCCGCGAGCTGTCCGCTTTTCCGAAGCGCTCGCAGCTTCTCGGTTAGAGCTTCCTCGCGCATGAGAAAGTCCGCTTCGTCGCGCCCTTCGACAAGAAAATACTGGCTTGCGAGATCCTGGCCCATCAGCGCTTGAACGCGCTTTTGCTCCGCCATGACGCCGGCGTCGGGCGTTTGCAAAAGGCGAACATCGTCGTTGGCGACCAACCGCAGACACCCGAAGACGGACAAGACCGCCAGAGCGGCGACAATGGACCAAGCCTTCCAGTCGCGCTTACCGCGCCACAATGCAGCATAAGCGCGCATCCATTCGAGAGGCTTTTCAAACCCTGGTCTGGCCAAACCGTGCGTGAAATACGGATAGCAGATCACGACCGAGCCATACGCGATACAGAGCCCCACGCTGGAAAACACCGCCATCCCCTGCATGCCGGGAAATGGAGCGAAGAAAAGACCCGCAAAGCCCAACACGCTAGTGATCAGCCCGAGGGTGATGCCGGGGAAAATGTGGCGCAGCGCCGATTGCGGCAACCAATCCTCGGTAAACCGAAAACGCTCGCAGAAATAATGCAGCGAATAATCCACCGATATTCCGACGAAGCTGGAGCCGAAAGCAAGGGTCAGAAGATGAACCTCGCCGAAGATCGCGAGGCAAGCCGCGAACCCGCCCAGACACCCGAGGACGATTGAAACCGATGTCAGGATAAAAGGGCGTGCCGACCGAAAGATCGCAATCAGAATCAAAATGATGCCGATCAGCGATCCCAATCCGACCGTGGATGTCTCGTGGAGGGCGCTGTCCGTTCCGGCCGCGGCAAACGGCAAAGTGCCGGCCAAAAGAAATATCGCGTTCCCGAACTGCCGCGGTAGATCGGTCCGTATGGCGTCAAGCAACGGCATCAATTGCTGTTGCAGCGAGATCGAAAACGGCGAACCAGAAAGATCGCCAGTAAGAAGGATATAGAACTTGCCATCAGATTTGACGGTGAGATAGCCGTCTTCCAGTTCGGGGCGCCCGTTCGCTTCCGCCGCGCGTTGCTCCAAAAATCGCGGCAACAGAAATAATGGGTCCTTTTCGATTAAACCGGAATTGATCGCTGATTTGGGATTGAAGTAGCGCATTATCACGGCGCGTTCGAATTCTGCGACTTTGCCCGTCCGCATCTGATTTCTCGCAAGATCGTCGAGCAACTGAAAGCGGAGCGGGAGGTAAAATGAAATCGCGTGCTGGACCAGGTCCGGATCATGGTCGAGGCGGAGGTCCTGAAATTGCCCGGATTCGGTCAAACGTTTGAAGACACTCTTCGCGGCGGCTTTGGCGGTTTCGAAATCCTCCGCGCCGACCAACATTGCGATGCGCTGTTCGAAACGCTTGTTCACAAACGACACGGCGTCTTCGACCACGGCGTCGCGTTCGGCTCGAGGCAGGAGGTCCATGAGATCGGCATTGATCGTGGGCCCGTCCGCCGCGCTCAATATCGACCATCCCGATAGCGCACATACGCCCGCCATCCAAATAAAGGCGAAAATCCTAGTGCGCAAAATAACTTTTCTCTGCGTTGTCGAGTAGGCAGGAGTCCGTGTTCATGCCACTGAACTTGATCACCGTTTGATCGCCGCGCCCTTCCTCGATCCGCAGTTCGTCCACGAACTGGGTGCCGGAAGCACGAATCCGTGCGATTATCGCTGCAAAACCCGTGTCCAGAGGCTTCAAATCCAACCGCCAATTCGATTCGCTCACAGCGGTTTCAATCTCGAAAGTTTCCCGCAGTCGGTCAATTTCGCCGCTAAACACGGCCAGGAAGACCCGAGAGAGAGAGAGAGCGGAATATCGGGTTTTTCCCGAAGCTCAGGCGTTGCGGCTTGCCTTCGCCATCCCAACTTATCAGCGCGTCTTTCTTGATCAAAACCCGCGAGGGAAATGGTTCACGAACCTGCCAAAGAATACCTTTCTCGGCGACGAACACGAACTTTCCCCGCGAGACGAGCGGCCGTGACAGTGCGCGCAGCGACTTGCTTTGGGTGAAGTCGGCGCAGATTACCGAATTTTTCGCCAGCCGACGGCCAATCTCGGTGAGGGAATATTCGGCCTTGACCGGTGCGATCACCAGAAACACTCCTATCGTAAGCGCCAGAACGGAGCGTAAATACTTCATGGAGTGATACCGAGATTCCGGTACAGCACCGGTGGCGTGCCGATCAGCATTTTCCCGGTGTCCAGCTCGACCGGTACCTGAACCGAATGCCCTTGGCTCAATCGCGCGCCGCGGGCGATTTCCAAATACTTTACACAATGACCGTGCCAAGCGACGCCCAGTACATCGACGTCGAAGAACGGTGTGTCGATTATGACCTCCGATGCGGGTAAAATATTTCCTGCTTATCCGTGACACTCCGTCCGAGGAGGTATATGTTCTCAATATGTTCCGTATGAGGGGGTCACGGTTATGAGGTTCAAGGTTGCCTCGCGCGTGCGTGGTCTGAGCGACGAGGCGTTTCGAGAGGCCTTCGGT
>JAKZTB010000328.1:0-37574 GCA_047517345.1 Alphaproteobacteria bacterium | reverse complement strand
GTGGAAATTCGCGACACGCGAGAGGATTGGGTCATGGCGAATCCCGTCAAACGCTACGCCGAACCGCCACCTTCGGAGCCTCGGAACCATGCCGATTTCGAGCGCTTCATTCAGGAGCTGGACGCCGGTCAATTGCCGCCGTGCCGGCCGCGGGACAGAAACGCCACCGACGCCGAAATCCGCTGACGAGCGGTCTTTGGCTAATATCAGCGCTCGTTGGTATCGAGCGCCGCGAACCCCTATCATGACCGCCTCACATCGTTGGGAGGCGGGTGTTGCGCGCGGCGTTCGATATAGGGGGAACCTTCACCGATTTCGTTCTGCACGGGCCGGACGGTACGCGCACGCTTAAGGTGCCGACATCGCAGCCCGACCCGGCGGACGCCGTTCTGGCGGGTTTTCAACGTATCTTGGAAGATTCCGGCGTTTCCCCGGGTTCGATCGAGGGTGTGCTGCACGGCACGACCGTCGCGACCAACGCCATTATCGAACGGAAAGGTGCGGCGACGGCGCTGATCGCCACGCTGGGTTTCCGCGATGTGTTGCTGATCGGCCGGCAGAAACGTTACGAGACATACGATCTTTATATGAACAAGCCGGCGCCGCTGGTTCGCCGCCGCGACATTTTCGAACTGGACGAGCGGGTGGCGTTCGACGGCGAAGTCCTGCAGCCAATGAGCGATGACACGCTCAATGCCGTGGTCGACCGCGTTATCGCGGGCGGTTACGAGGCGGTCGCGGTGGCGCTGCTGCACGCCTACGCCAACCCGGCGCACGAGCGCGCCGTTCGGGACCGCCTTGCCGCACGCGCGCCAGATGTCCTGATATCGCTGTCGTCCGACGTCTCGCCGAAATTTCGCGAATACGAACGCACCAGTACCACGGTCGCCAATAGCTACATAAAGCCGGCGGTGGCGCGCTATCTCGGCCATCTGCAGGAGGCGCTTGGCGCGCGCGGGTTTCGCAACGACCTGTTCATCATGCAGTCGAATGGCGGGCTGGTCTCGCCGGACTTCGCCCGCGAATACCCGATCCGGATCGTCGAATCCGGTCCCGCCGCCGGTGTGCTGATGTGCGGCGACGTCGCGGCGGAAGAGGGCGCCACGCACGTCCTGACCTTCGATATGGGCGGGACGACGGCAAAGCTCGGCGCCATCGACGACGGCGCGCCGGCGATCATGCCGAGCTTCGAAGTCGATCCGATCCACTACAAGGCGGGCAGCGGTCTGCCGATCAGCCTGCCCGCGGTGGAATTGCTGGAAATCGGCGCCGGCGGCGGTAGCATCGCGCGCGCCGAGATGGGCATCATCCAGGTCGGGCCGGAGAGCGCCGGGGCGGACCCGGGCCCGATATGCTACGGCAACGGCGGCGCGCAGCCGACCGTGACCGATGCAAACCTTGTGCTCGGTTACCTCAACCCGGACTATTTCAACGGCGGCGCGATACGGCTCGACCGGGCGGCGGCCGAAGCCGGCATCATGCAGGCCGTCGGCAATCCGCTAGGCCTCTCGCTGGGCGATGCGGCGTGGGGCGTGCACACGGTTGCCAACAGCAACATGGAGCGGGCGATGCGCATCGTTTCGCTGGAACGCGGGCGCGATCCGCGGCGCTACGCGATGGTCGCGTTCGGCGGGGCCGGACCGCTGCACGCGGCGCGGTTGGCCCGGGCGCTCGGCGTGCCGCAAGTCATCGTGCCCCATGGCGCCGGGGTCGGTTCCGCCTTCGGGCTGTTGCAGGCGGAACCGCGCATCGACGTCTCGCAGACCCGGGTCATGACGTTAAACGTGGGTTCTGCGCCGGCGATCGCCGAAATCTATGCCGAATTGGAAAATCAAGCGCGCGCCAATCTGGAGCGGCTCGGCATGGCGGGCGAACCGCGCTGGTCGCGCTACGCCTATATGCGCTATGCCGGGCAAGGATATGAGGTGCGGACCGACTTGCCGGGTGGGACGATCGACGATGATTTCATCGCCCAGGCGTCGGAAATGTTCCACGACGGCTACGAGCGGCTTTACCGGTACCGGGACGCCGAGGCGACGATCGAAGCGGTCGACTGGTATTTGGTGGCGAGCCTGCCGCCGGCGAATAGCGCGGGTGCGGTCGATTTTGCGGCTGCCGAGGAAACGGGCCGTCCGCCGGCGCGGCGGCAGGCCTATTTTCCCGAAAGCGGCGGTTATACCGACGTCCCGGTGCTGGACCGGACGGGCATGCGGGTCGGTGAGATGGTCGAAGGTCCTGCGCTGATCGAGGAGACGGATTCGACGACCATACTGTTGCCCGGCGACCGCGCCGCGATCAGCCCGCGTGGGCATCTCGTAATCGATATCGGAGGGACGGGCGATGACTGACGCATCGAGCGGCAAGAACGAAACGATCGATCCGATCGCCCTGTCCGTGATCTGGAACGGCTTGCTGTCGATTGCCGAGGAGGTCGGCAGTACCTTGCGCTGCACCGCCTATTCCGAAGCGGTGCGCGAGGCGCAGGATTTTTCAACCGGCATCTTCGACCGTCACGCCAGGCTGATCGCGCAGGGCAATTTCTCGCCGGGACATCTCGGCTCGATGCCCTATGTGGTGAAGAGCGTCCTGGAGTATCACCCGCCGGAGAGTCTGAAGCCGGGCGACGGCATTCTGGTCAACGATTCGCTTCTCGGATCCGGCCATTTTCCCGATTGTTTCCTGATCACCCCGGCGTTCATGGACGGGGAGATTATCGGATACATCGTCAATATCGCGCATCAGATCGATGTCGGCGGGGCCGCGCCGGGGTCGCAGAAGGTGCTGGGCGTGACCGAATCCTTCCAGGAAGGGCTTCGTATCCTGCCGGTGCGGGTGGTGCGTGACGGCGATTTCGATCCGGACATGCTGCGCCTGATCCTCGGCAACATCCGCGTACCGGACAAGGTGCGCGGCGATTTCCGCGCCCAATTGAACGCCAACACGACGGGCGCGGCACGGTTCGTCGAGTTCTTTGAGAGCTACGGTGCGGACCAGCTCGAACGCGCCTTCGACGCGATCCTAGACCGCTCCGAGGCGCGCATTCGCGACGTGCTGCGGGGGGTGCCGAACGGCACTTACAGCTTCGAAGATCACATGGACGACTACGGCGTGGACACCCCGCCGATCAGGATCGCGGTCGACATCATCGTCGAGGACGATCAAATCACCGTCGACTATTCGCGCAGCAGCGAACAGGTGCCCGCGGCGATCAACTCCTACATCAACTACACGCGGGCCTACACGCTGTTCGCCGTGAAGGTGTTTTTGGACCCGATGCTGCCGCAGAACGCGGGCGGTATTCGCCCGATCATCACACGGGCGCGCGAGGGCAGTTTCTTCAACCCCGCGTTCCCGGCGCCGAGCGGCGGCCGCGCGGCGTTGCAGATCCGTATGTTCGACGCGATCAACGGCGCTTTCGCGAAGGTCCTGCCGGAGAAGGCAATGGGCGCCTTCTCGCATTGGTGCAATCCCAATCTCGGCGGGTTGGACGACGAAACGGGCGAGTCCTTTGTCGTCTACGACCTGATTTTCGCCGGCTATGGCGGGCGGGCGCATTGCGACGGTGTGGAAGCGCTAAGCCCGGTGATGAATTGCGCCAACATCCCCATCGAGGTGCAGGAGACGCAAAACCCGATCCGCATCCACCGCTTCGAAATGATCCAGGATTCAGCCGGCGCGGGGAAATACCGGGGCGGTTGCGGCGTCCGCAAGGATGTGGAGCTGCTGAACAGCACGGCAACCTTGTCCTTGCTCAGCGACCGGCATCGATTCCAGCCCTACGGCATCTTCGGCGGCGAACCGGGCCGATTGGCCGAGACGATCCTCAATCCGGACGGCTATGCCGAACCGCTGGGTTCCAAGGAAACGCGGGAAATTACGCGTAGCGACGTGGTCAGCTACCGATTGGCCGGCGCCGGCGGGTACGGGGATCCGGCGGAGCGCGATCCCGACGCCGTGCGCGAGGATGTCGCCGACGGCTATGTCAGCAAGGCTGCCGCGGCCGAAACCTACGGTGTGGACGTCGAATGAGGCTCTGGTTACTCTGTTGAATCGGACGAAAAGGAGCGAGCCATGGCGTCTGTCCTATCCGCCGAGCAGGTGACGGCCTACCACGAGGACGGGTTCACGATCGCCCGCAACGTTTTCTCGCCGGAGGAGACCGACCTGCTGTGCCGCGCGATGGAGGAGGACCCCAAGGTCGCGGCGCATTCGCTGATCCGCCCCGACACCGAAGGCGGCGGCACCCGTATCTCGCTGTGGAACCGCGCCGGCGACAGCGTCTATGGGTTGGCCGCGCGCTGCGAGCGCATCGTCGACACCGCCGAACAGCTGATTGGCGAGCCGGTCTATCACTTCCAGTCCAAGCTGACCGCCAAGGACCCGTACGGCGGTGGCGCCTGGGAATGGCATCAGGATTACGGCTACTGGTACTACAACGGATGCCTGCGGCCGGACATGTTGAGCATGATGATCGCGCTCGACCGGTCCGACCGGAACAACGGTTGCCTGCAGGTCATCAAGGGCTCGCACAAATTGGGCCGGATCGACCATCTGCAGGTCAGCGAAAAACAGAATTCGGCAGACCCGGCAAGGCTCGAACACATCGTCGCGCAGCATGAAGTCGTGCCCTGCGAACTCGATCCAGGCGACGTGCTGATCTTCCACAGCAACACCTTGCACCGCTCCGACCAGAACCTTTCGCCGAACCGCCGCTGGACGCTGCTCGTCTGCTACAACGCGGTGAGCAACGACACCATCACCAAGGTCGACGACCGTTACTACGTGCCGCTCGACAAGGTGGGTGACGATGCGATCCTAGCGGCTGGATTGAAGTTCGCCGCCGGCGACGACGAGCATTTCACCAGCCAGGCCTTCGTGCCCGAAGCGAAGAAGGCGTCCTGACCGCGGCAAGTTCAGTGACATCATGACCGCGCCCGATCATCTGGCCCGTTTCAGCCTCGCCGGGCAAACCGCCCTGGTGACCGGTTCGGCGCGTGGCCTAGGTTGGGAAATCGCCCGAGCCATGGCGCAGGCCGGCGCCAACGTGTTGTTAAATGGGCGCAATCGCGAGAGCTTGCAAAGCCGCACGGACGAACTCGTCGAAGCCGGGCTGTCGGCGACGGTCGCGTGCTTCGACGTTGCGGATCGCGCCGCCAGCGATACCTGGATCGCCAACCATGACGGGCCGATCGATATCCTGGTCAATAATGTCGGGATGCGTCACCGCAAGCCGATGGCCGAAACCTCGTCTGAAGCATTTTCCGAGATGCTCCAAGTCAATTTGACGGCCGCCTTCGGGCTCGCCCGCGGAATCGCGCCGAGGATGGCCGAGAGTGGCAGCGGCGCCATCGTCAATGTGACGTCGATCGCGGGTCCTTTCGCGCGTGCCGGCGACATCGCCTATACCGCGGCCAAGGGCGGCCTCGAGTCGCTGACCCGCGCGCTCGCGGTCGAACTCGGCCGGGATGGCGTGCGCTGCAACGGCATCGCACCGGGCATTTTCGCGACCGAAACGAACCGGGCGATGGTCGACAACCCGGCGGTCGACAAGTTCCTGCAACGCCGCGTGCCGCTGCGCCGCTGGGGCCAGCCGCCGGAGATCGCCGGTGCGGCCGTATTCCACGCCTCGCCGGCCGCGTCCTACATCAACGGCCAAATCCTTACCGTCGACGGCGGCATGACCGCGTCGTTTTAAAGATGCGTAATCGCCCAAATTCCTAGCCGGTACTCTCCGGAAAATGAAACACGGCCTCTATCTCAACCATAATCTCCGGCGATTTGAGACGCGATACCTCGACCAAGGTACTCGCGGGACGGCTGGTGAAATAGCGCCGCCATTGGCCGGGGTCCGCATAGGCCTGGTCGATGTCTGTCACAAACATCGTTATTTTCACCATATGCTCCAGATCTGTCCCGGCGGCCGCGGCAATCTGTTTCAGCCGAGTAAATATCTGCTCGAACTGTCTCGCCATGTCACCCGGACCCACCAACGCGCCGGTATCGTCGCGCGCTGTCAAACCGGCGGTCTACAGCACCGACCCGCTAACCTTGACGGCAGGGGCGAAGGGTAAGGATTTGTAGAAATCGACGTCGATATCGATGTTTTGGCGTGTCATCCGGATTGCTCCTCAAGCGGAATCGGCCCGACGGGGACGAGTCGGGGGCTCATCGGACAAAATGCTAGACAACCCCCGCCGCGCTTTACACCATGTAGTCGCTCCAGAAGAAAGTAACGGTGTCAAATGGGAGGATCATTCGTGACCACGACCCAGCGCGTCCATCTCATCGTCGGGGGGTTCCCTCCGGGATCGCCTGCGGGACACGATATGGACTACGCCCGCCTGCAACTCCTGCAGCGGCTACAGGACAGAGACCATCTTGCGGTCACCGTGGCAAACGATTTCAAGGACATCGAACGCTGGCTGCCGGGGACCGACTTTCTGATAACCTATGTCGCCGGCCCCTATCCCGAAGGAACAGGCAATACCGCGTTGTCGGACTGGCTCAAGGAGGGCGGCCGGTGGTTTGCCCTTCATGGGGCCTCGGGAGGCAAGGCGGTCAAATCCGAAAGAGACGGCCGCCCCGTAAAAAAGATGGTCAAGGCCGAGCACCATCAAACGCTGGGATGTTTTTTTCTAAACCACCCGCCGCTGTGTGAATTCGAAGTAACCGTCACCGGCGGCCATCCCGTCACGCAGGACGTCCCCAGCCACTTTACGGCTCGGGACGAACTCTACCTCATTGAACTTCAGGACCCGGGCGCCAGCCGCATCCTACTGACGACCGAGCTCGTGGAGGATCCGTCGCCGCCCGGGTTCGGGTTCGTCTACGACGAAGATACGTCGCTGCAACCCGATGGGAAGACGCGGGTGCTCGGTTACGCGCGCGAAACCGGTCGCGGAGAGGTCGTGTATATCGGACTAGGTCATTGCCACATCGGTCGCGGTGATAGTCCGTCAAAGGTGGATACAAGCATTCATTCAGAGGGAACCATGCCGCCCGAATTCCGCGGTAGTTGGGAAACCGAAGCGTTCGACCGCCTGCTCAAGAACGCTATCGCTTGGGGGACCGGCAGGCGCGAGCCTCAATAGGCCAGCCGTAAGATCTCCATCACCTGTTCCGGCGTCTTGATCTCTCGTGGGTTGGAGAAGGTCCAGTCGTCGAGCATGCAGTTCTCGGCCAGGCGCGGCAGGTCGCTTTCTTCGACGCCGGTCTCGCGGATGCGGCGCGGCATGTCGAGGTTGCGGATGAAGCCGTCGAGAACGTCCGGCGCGGGCGTGCCGGCATGGCCCAAGGCCGCGGCGATATCCTTCTGACGGTCGCCGTTGACGGGCGCATTCCATTCCAGGACATAGGGCAGCATGATGCACGACGTGTGGCCGTGCGGGACGCCGGCGCTGCCGCCCAATATGTGGCCGATAGCGTGGCTGGCGCCGAGACGAGCGCCGGTAATGACGCCGGTCATCGACATCCAAGCGCCCATTAGACATTCGAGCCGCGCGTCGAGGTCGCCTGGGTCCGCCTTGACCCTGGGCAATCCGTCGCCGAGCAGGCGGAGCGCCTGCAGGCAGGCGCCGTCGGTATAATGGTTGGCGTCGATCGACAGGTAGGTTTCGACCGCGTGATCCACCGCGCGGATGCCGGTCGAGAGGAATAGCCATTCCGGCGTCGGAACCGTCACTGCCGGGTCGAGGATGACCGAAACGGGAATGATCTCAGGGTGCATGTAGCTCTGCTTGAGACGCAGGCGGCTGTCCGTAATCCCGGCGCGGGCGTTAAATTCACCGCCGGACAGGGTGGTCGGCACAACGATCTGGCGCACGTCGGGCCCCTCATATTCGGGGAAATGCCGCTGGCCGTTCTCGTCGATGACCGTTCGGAACGCTTCCATTCCGTCTGTGTCCGTGATGCCATGTTTCAGGCAGATCGTGACCGCTTTGCCGCCATCGGTGGTCGAGCCGCCGCCCAGGCTTACCAATAAATCCGTGCCGGCGTCCCGCGCGGCGTTGGCACAGGCGACAACGGCCTCGCGCGGGCTGTGTGCGGGCATGTCGTCATGGGTGCCGCAATAGAGGTTTCCCAGCGCGCGGCGCAGCTTCTCGACCTCGTCGGTTTCCCGGTTCAAGGTGCCGCTGACCAACAGGAAGACCCGCGTCGCGCCGAGACGGTCTGCCTCTGCTTTGACGGCGGCGGCGGCGGGTTGCCCGAACACGACCTTCTCCATACGGGTGAAGGTTACTTGCCCTTGCTGCATGATGTTCCCTTTTCTAATACGGCTTGTCGCCGGCGCAAGTCGTGCGATGCATGATCCGGGCGTGGCCATGATAGTCGTTGACGGCGTAGTGCTGCGTGCAGCGATTGTCCCAGACCGCCAGCGCGTTATCCCGCCAATTGATGCGGCAGGTAAATTCCGGCCGGGTCGAATGGTCATACAGGAAATTCAGGATCGGCGCGCTTTCTTCCTCGGTCATGCCTTCCAAGCGGACGGTATAGACCGCGTTGACGTAAAGAGCCTTGCGGCCGGTCTCGGGATGCGAGCGCACGATGGGGTGCGGCAACTCCGTATCGCCCTCTTCGCTCGGATGGACGGTCATGCGCGTGGCGTTGGGGTCCGTGGCGAAGCGTCCTTTCGAACCGTAAGACCGTTTCGCACTGTGCATCGCGCGGCAGCCTTCCAGCAACTCCTTCATGCCCGCTGACAAGGCTTCGTAGGCTCCATACATGTCGGCGTAGAGCGTATCGCCGCCCGCCTCCGGCACGACGCGGGAATTGAGGAGGGTCAGGCTCGGCGGCGCTTCCTGGAAACTGAAGTCGGAGTGCCATCGGCCGCCGAAATTGAGCCCACCGACCTCGTCGGCGTCCTTGCGCACTTCGATGATTTCCGGGTGACCGGGCATGCCCTCGATGAAAGGCGTCACGCCGAACGGGCCGAAACGCCGGGTCAATGCCTCGAGCTGGTCGTCGTCCAACGGCTGGTCGTCGAAATACAGGACCTGGTGATCGAGCAATGCCCGATGGATCTCGCTGAACGCCTGGTTACCCAGATCGGTCAGGTCGACACTCGACACTTCGGCGCCGAGCGCCCCGGCAATCGGGCGGACAACGATTTTTTCGTAACCCATTTCCTACCTCACCTTTGCGTCGTTGCATTGAACCAGCGTGCGGCACCGTGTTCAATGGCGCGCGAAACTTTGACGCAGGGGAGCGCGCAATGAACAAATGGCAGGTCGGCGACGTCAAGATCACCCAGGTCATCGAGATGGAGGCGACCGGCGGCAGCCGTTTCATCCTGCCCGACGCGACGCGCGAGCTGATCCAGACGATCCCTTGGTTGACGCCGCATTTTGCCGATCCCGACGGCCGGCTGATCATGAGTATCCACGCGCTGATCATCGAGACGAAAGACCGGCGCATCATGGTCGATACCTGTCTTGGCAACGACAAAGTCCGCTCGATACCGGGTTGGAATATGCGCCACGGTCCGTTCCTCGAAGACATCGCGGCGGCAGGCTATCCGCGGGAGTCGATCGATACCGTGCTCTGCACCCATCTGCATGTCGATCACGTCGGCTGGAACACGATGTGGGTCGACGACAGATGGGTCCCGACATTCGACAATGCCCGATACCTCATCGGCGAGACGGAATGGGGCCATTGGAGCGGCGAGGACGCCGAGCAGCGCCGGGGCGACGATATCCTGAGCGATTCCGTGCGGTCGATATTCGACGCCGGGCTCGTCGATCTGGTCGCGACCGATCACAAAATTTGCGACGAAGTTTGGTTGGAATCGACACCGGGCCATACACCGGGCCATGTCAGCGTGCGGATATCCTCGAACGGCGAGGATGCGCTGATTACCGGCGACTGTATGCACCATCCCTGCCAGATGGCGATGTCGGATATGTGCAGCAATGCGGATTCCGATCCGGATATGGCACGTGCAACCCGCCACACATTGCTTAACAAATACGTCGACGGGCCAGTCCTTGTAATCGGCACGCACTTTGCCACGCCGACCGCGGGGTACATCGCTCGCGACGGCGATGCGTTCCGGCTCGCGGTATAAGTTCGAATAGAGCAAATCAGGATTGAAGGGAACCGACGCAGGCGATTGTCATTGGTCCTGTTGCTTTGCTCTATCTATTAAGGGCGATCGGATTCACAGGATTGATGCCGAGCATCATTCCTGATCCGATCTAACCGATAGAGGCGGCCAAGGCTTCGGCCTGTCCTTCCGAATAACGCACTTCGGTCAGGTTGGCGCCATGGAACTCGACGTCTTTTATGTCCGCGTCACGCAGATCGGCGCCGCGCAGGTTCGCATAAGAGAAATCCGTCCCGTGCAGAATGGCGCCACCCAGCCGTGCACCGCTCAAATCGGCCCGCCGGCAGTCGGTATCGGACAAGATAGCGCCGCGCAAATCAGCCTTGTTGAGTCGGGCGTGGCGAAGGTCGGCGCCGCCTAGATTGGCATCACGAAGATAGGCTTCGTCCAACGCGGCCCCGCGAAGGTCGGCGAATTCCAGCACGGCGCCGCGCAGGCTGGCGCGGCTTAAGGTCGCTTCGCACAAGACCGCGTCGATCATGCTGGCGCCGCGCAGATCGGCGTCGCCGAGATCCGCGTGAATAAGGTCGGTCAGGTTGTTCAGGATCACGCCGCGCATGTCGCAATAGCGCAGGTCGGCGTCGCGCAACGAAGCCTCGCTGAAATTCGCCCCCCGCAGGTCGGCGCCACGTAGACTCGCGTTGTTGAGGCGTGCGGCACGCAAATTGGCGTCGCGCAGATTAGCGCTGCGCAAGGCCGCGCCGACGAGCGCCGCCCCCCGCAGGTCGGCGTAACGCAGGAATATGCCGCGCAGATCCGCCCGGCTCATATCCGTGTTGCGCAGATCGAGCACCGCTTCACGGCTTTCATATTGAGTATCGCGATGCAGCAATACGGTAAGAACCGCCTGGATATAGGGCGCGAGTTTCGCTTCCGCTGCCGCGCTTCCTAGGGAGGAGGGCGCGCCGGCTGGCGCGCGGGCGTAGCGCCGCAGATGCGACGTCAGCGCTTCCATGACCGACCAGTAGTCTTGGCGAATGCCGGGCCAACCCCTTCAGGGTTTCGACCGCGGCAACGCGAGCGTCTACGTCACTGCGATCCGCGAGCTTATCTAGCGCTTCTTGAAGGGGGGACGAGGAGTGAAATCGATTTACGACTTTATCCTGTCGTCCCGTATGGTTTTTACGAAAGCGTGCGTTGCGCCGTCGCAAAATCGTGAGGCATAGCGCGACCACCGCAAAAACGCCGCCCGCCGTAACGGCGGCGGTTGTCTCCAACGTCCAAAAACCCGGATCAAACGAAAGCGGATCGGCCATAAGCGACTGTTAATCCTAAAAAGGGTGAGTGTAAATGCGGCGTATGCGCCGGCTAGGTGATTCTTATTATGCGCATCTGGGAACAGCTTGTATTGCGGAAAGGGCCGCGAACGATATAAAACTGACCGTTTCGCCTTCTGCGTATAGCTATGAAACTATGGAGTTTTTCTATTTGCGGGTAAAAAAATTTAGGTGACCCGTATGGGTGACGCGATCGACACTGAATTTCGGTTTTATACGCCCATACAAACAAACGATTGATGGGCGAGAGGAACAATGCCAAATTTACGAACACACGAATCGGATTTGCGAGCCATTGCAAACGCATTCAAGGAACAGAAGGAAGCCGGTGCCGTCGACCACACGGCTTTTACCGCCGCAGTTGCGACGTATCGCGCGCGCCATCCTGACGTTCTTCGCAACGAGGCGGCGTTGGTCGTCTTCCAGCTTGTCGACGATCTCATTCACGGTCCGGTAACGCTCCACTAAACACGATCCTTGTCTATCCGCTATGCCTTGCAGGTAGCGTGGCGAATGCCCGCGTTGTAGGGTCGCGCTCGCCGATTCCGGGGAAGAAAGGCTGGTGATGACCGACGACGGGCTGTCCCTCGACCATGTGGGGTTCATGGTGCGCGACCTGGATGCGGGCGAAGCGCGCTGGCGTAAACTTGGTTTTACACTGGCGCCGCGCAGTCCGCAGATGGGTGCCACTCCGGATTGCGCGGTCATGGCGCCCTGGGCGACGTCCAACCATTGCGCAATGTTCGCGCGCGGCTATTTGGAATTGATCGGCATAACCGACCCGGCGCGGCACAATCCCTGGACCGCATTTCTAGACCGCTTCGAAGGCATTCATATCACCGCTTTTCGATGCGCGGACGCCGAATCCGCCTATGCCGGACTGGCGCGGCGGGCGGAGGGGTTCGATCCACCGCTGCAGCGCCGGCGCGACGCGCCCCTATGGGGATGGCGTGCGCGAGTTCCGCTTCCGCAACATCTTCAGCCAGGACGATCGTTATCCGGAGGGTCGTTTCATCGTCATCGAGCACCAGACGCCGGAGGTCATCTGGCAACCGGCCTTGATGACCCATCCCAATGGCGCCGTCGCTTTCGAGGAGGTCGTGTTTTGCGCCGATCCCGCAGCGCCGACAGCCCGGCGGATCGAAGCGATCACCGGCGCGAAAGCCAGTGGCGGAACCATCGAACTGCCGGGCCGCGGCCGTGCGACCATACTGGATCCCGCCGAATATTGCGCGCGGTTCGATGGCGCTGCGCCACCGGCTTTGCCTTGTGCAGCGGCGGTTGTGGTCGCGGTCGACGATCTCGCCAAACCGCGCACCTGTCTGGCCGAAGCCGGGATCGCGCCGATGATGTCTTCAGACGGCACGATATGGGTCCCGGCAGAACACGCCAACGGGGGAATCGTCGCTTTCAGACAGGCGTAACGATCAATTCCGTGCCAAGAATTTCATTAATACATCGTTGAACGCGTCCGTCTGCTCGATATTCGCCAGGTGCGCCGCGTCCGGCAGGATCGCGAGTTCCGAGCCTTCGATTTCCGCGTGAATGACCCGCGCCATTTCCGGGGTCGTCGCGGGATCGTCAGCGCCTACGATGATCAAGGTCGGGGTCGTAATGCCAGACAGAATGCCGGTCTGGTCCATTTCCTTGATCGCGTGGCAATTGGCGCAGAATCCATCCACCGTCGTGCCGCGGATCATCGTTGCAATGCGGGCGATTTCATCGGGATCGCGCTGATGCATCGCCGCGGTAAACCATCGTTCGAGCGTGCCATCTACGACCGCCTCTATGCCGCCTGACTGCGCTGCCTCGATGCGGTCGTCCCAAATCGACTTGTGTGGCATATGGCTCGTCGTGTCGCACAGGGTCACGCTGAGCAACAGTTCGGGATGCCTAACCGCCAGCAATTGCCCGATCATGCCACCCATCGAAAGGCCGACGAAGTGTGTTTGTTCGATACCGAGTGCCTGATGCAGGGCGTAGGCGTCCTCGGTCAACAGTTCGAAAGTATAGGGGCCGAGCGTAACCTCGGTCGCACCATGACCTCGGGTATCATAACGTAGTACGCGGTATCTCTCTGTCAGAACCGGCATCTGCGCGTCCCACATCGAGTAGTTCGACAACAGGCTGTTGCTGAGCGTGACCGTCGTCGCATCCCGCGGTCCGTCAATACTGTAATTGACTCCGATTCCGTTAGCTTGGATCGTCGGCATGGGCCACTCCCCTTATTTTGAAACTTCACAAGACGGTAGCATCCGGTGAGGCGGATGCGCGATAGGCTTCTTCGCTTGAATTCGAGGTGCGGAACACCCAAATACTCGAAGCCCGGGGCGCCTATTGAGGGTTTCGGGCATAACGGCCGCTCGCTCAAGTCATGGAGGAGATGACCGCGCCATGCCACGTGTGTCTGTATTCAATAGTCCCTTTCTGCTGGGATTCGAGCGCTTCGAACAGACGCTTGACCGGATCTCGAAGATGTCCGCGGAGGGCTACCCACCCTATAATATCGAACAAATCGGTCCGAGCAGCTTGCGTATCACGCTCGCTGTCGCAGGATTCACGGAACCCGATCTTTCGATCGAACTCGAAGATAACCAGCTCCTCATCCGTGGCCGGCAAGCCGACGATACCGACCGGGTTTATCTGCATCGCGGGATTGCGGCGCGCCAGTTCCAGCGCAATTTCGTGCTGGCCGAGGGGATCGAAATTGTTAGCGCCGAACTCGACAACGGCCTCCTGCATGTCGACCTCGTGCGCCCGGATCCTGAATCGCGGGTACGGAAAATAAAGATCATGCGGCGCTCTTCGAAGGGCGGAGCGATAGACGTTACGTCCGCTGCCAGGTCGCGGTAGGCGGCCGTGGCGATGATGAACCAAATCGGTTTACGAGATTTGTCGGAAGGTGCGTTCGCAAATCTAGGTATCGAGAATATCGCCTATATCAGGTCCGCCGAGATCGAAGATGTGCGATATTTCGTTCTAATGTCGGCGCTGGGCGAGGAGCTGGCCGTTGCCGCAAATTACGAAGCTGTGTTGGCCGCGGCCGACGATCACGGGCTTGACATCGTCACTTTGAATTGAGGTACCGGCCTAATTCGCGAAACTAACGGTGCGTTTGGTGATCAACGCCAACAGGTTCTCGCAGCTTTCGCATCCTCTCAACTTTTCGCAGACGGATTTGTCTCGCAGCAGCCGCGACACGCGCGACAGTGTTTTTAGATGGTCTGCGCCGGCCGATTCCGGAGCCAGCAGGAGGAAGATCAAATCGACCGGCTGTTCGTCGATCGCGTCGAAATCGATCGGTTTCTCGAGCCGCGCAAATAGACCGTAAAGTTGTTCCAGGCTTGCGAGCTTTCCGTGCGGTATTGCGACGCCGCCGCCGACCCCGGTCGTGCCGAGGCGTTCGCGTTCGAGCAATGCGTCGAAAATTTCCTGTTGCGACCGTCCGGTATGGTCTGCGGCGCATTTAGAAAGTTCACGCAGCGCCTGCTTCTTCGATGAAGCGAAAAGTTTGGGAATAACGCAGTCTGCGTCGATCAGTTTTTCCAGTTCCATCTGCCTTACCCGGTTAGGATGTCGCTTCCTGGGCGTTGCTGTTGGTATCGATCCATCCGATATTGCCGTCGCTGCGCATATAAACCAGATTTATCGCGTCGTTTGCAATGTTATGGAACAGCAGGGCGGGCTGACCGGACAGGTCCATCCGCATAACCGCCTCGCTGACGGTCAACCGTTCGATTTTCGTCGCCATTTCCGCAACGATGAGCGGCTCATCGGTCGCCGGTTGTTCCTCCGCCGTCTCCAATTGCGGATCCAAGACGAATTGCTGCACCTCGACACTCGTCACCTTCTCGTCGCGGCCGCGATGATGGTCGCGTAAGCGGCGTTTGTATCGGCGAAGGCGCTTTGCAACGTGGACCGCCGCCGTATCGAACGCTGCGTAGGCGTCTTCCGACGAGGCATGGCTTTGGACGATGATGCCTTTACCGACATGAACGGAAATATCCGCCTTGAAGCCCTTACCCTCCCGGGTAAGCATGACGTGAGCATCCGTCGGATTGTCGAAATACTTTGTAACGAGCGCGGGCAAACTGTCTTCGATATGTCCGCGAAGCGCGTCGCCAACGCTGATCTGCTTGCCGTGTACGGTAAGCTGCATGGATGGACCGGTCTAGTATCTTGTCAGTTTTTGCTCGGGCGGTGGAATTCAGCGTTCCTGCCCGTCAAGGTGCGGCACCATAGTGACGGTAAATGAGAGAGTCAACACAGGCCTAACGACCTGAATTTATCGTTAACGGTGCGGATTATTCGTATTTCTAAATCACCTGAGCCTTCATCCGCTTGCGTTGAATGGACGACGGAATTTTCAATGTTTCCCTATACTTGGCGACAGTCCGCCGGGCTATATCGATACCGTTGTCGCGTAGAATTTCGACGATGCGGTCGTCTGAGAACACGCTTTCCGGAGTTTCGTCTTCGATGAGCGTCTTGATCCGGTAGCGGACGGATTCAGCCGAATGTGCCTCGCCACCGGATGCACTCGCAATGGACGAGGTAAAGAAGTATTTGAGCTCAAACAGGCCGCGCGGTGTCGCCATATACTTGTTTGTCGTCACGCGGCTGACAGTGCTTTCGTGCATTTCGATGACTTCCGCGATATCGCGCAACACGAGTGGCCGGAGATACTCGACGCCGCGAACGAAGAATGCATGTTGCTGACGCACCAGTTCGCTGGCGACCTTAAGGATCGTATTGGCGCGTTGATCGAGTGATTTAACCAGCCAACTCGCGGATTGAAACCGCTCTGCCAGATATTCCTTGTCTTCTTTTGACTGCGCGTCTTTGGTGACCTCGGCATAGTAGGTGTTGTTGACAAGAACGCGCGGCAGCGTGTCCGGATTTAGTTCCACGATCCATCCCCCATCGGGGTTGGGACGCATCAGGATATCGGGGATGATTGCCTGTGCGACCTCATGATCGAACGCCAGTGCCGGTTTGGGATTCAGCGCCCGGATTTCGTTGACCATGTCCGCTAGATCGTCCGCATCGATCTGACAGACCTTCAAAAGTTTTTTGATGTCCTGGATGGCCAGCAAGTTGAGGTTTTCTAGCAAGGCTTCCATTGCCGGATCGAGGCGATTCTTTTCGCGCAGTTGCAGTGCCAGGCATTCGCGCAGGTCGCGGGCGAATATTCCCGGTGGATCGAAGTTTTGCATTATCGAGAGTAGAGATTCGATCCGCGAGAATTCGCAGTTGAGGGTTTCCGCAATCGTTTCGATGTCGCCCGACAACCAACCCGAATCGTCGAGCATGTCGATAAGGTGAACCCCGATCATGCGATCGATCGGGTCCTCAAGGTCGACGCTCAATTGTTCGTACAAATGATCGCGCAAGGTGAGTTCTTTACTGAGCGCGGATTCGAAATCTTGATCTCCGTCGAACCTACCGCCGCCCCGGCCGCCACCGACGTCGGCGAATGCCGTTGGCGCCAGGCCGGAAACGTCGACGACGCCGTCAGGCTCGTAGACATTCTCGAAATCCGCATCGAGCGGGGAGTCGCCATCCGAGGGTATTGTTTCGGCGACCGTCAACTCCACCGTATCGGGTGCGTCGGGCGCGTCGCCGTCCTCGCCCTGCTCGGCCGGCTCGGCCTCCGTGGCGTTTTCCCGGTCGGCTTCGCGCTGGTTGTCGGTTTCGCGTTCATCCCGTTCCAGAAGTGGGTTTTGCTCGAGCTCGGATTCGACATAGGTCGCGAGTTCTATACTCGATAATTGCAGCAGCTTGATTGCCTGCTGCAATTGCGGCGTCATCACCAGTGTTTGAGAGAGCCTGAGCTCGAGACGCGGAATGAGTGCCATACTGTCCTAAATACTGACCGCTAATGACGCCTAAAGGCTGAATCTCTCGCCGAGATAAACACGCCTTACCTCGTCGTGATCGACAATTTCGTTCGGCGCGCCCTGCATGAGCACCATGCCGTCGTGGAGAATATACGCGCGCTCCACCAAATCGAGGGTTTCGCGCACGTTATGGTCCGTAATCAGAACGCCGATGCCGCGATCCTTCAGGTGGTAAACGAGGTCGCGAATGTCGTGTACGGCAATGGGATCGATGCCTGCCAAGGGCTCGTCGAGGAGCATGAAGGCCGGTTGCGAAGCCAGCGCCCGCGCGATTTCGACACGCCGCCGTTCGCCACCGGATAACGCGATCGCCGGGGTCCGCCGCAGATGCGAAATCGAGAACTCCGCCAACAGGGCGTCGAGCAAAGCCTCGCGCTGATCGCGGTCGGATTCGACGACTTCCAGTACGGCGCGGATGTTGTTTTCGACCGTGAGACCACGAAAGATCGACGCCTCTTGCGGTAGGTAACCGATGCCGAGGCGCGATCGGCGGTACATCGGTAGATTGGTGATATCGGCGCCATCCAGCGAAATCATGCCGTAATCGGGTGAGATCAAGCCGGTAATGATATAGAAGCAGGTCGTCTTCCCCGCACCGTTGGGCCCGAGGAGGCCGATAATTTCGCCGCGCCGCAGTTCGAGGCTGACGTCGCGCAGGACTGGGCGCTTCTTGAAGCTCTTCCCGACATTGCTGATGACAAGGCCTTGGTTCTCGGCGATGAGTTGCGGTCTGCCAGCCTCGTTGTCCGGTACAGAAGACACCGAACTCGCGATTAAACTGTCGCCGGGCCAGTCGATCGACGCGCCGCTCGTGTTTTTGGTCTTTTCGTCGTCCACCGTGCTCTTACTTTCTCCGTATTAATTGTTTGGCGTAATGATGCCTTTTACGCGTTTTCCGTCGCCGATCAGGCGGCTGTTGCCGGTCTTAAGATTCACTTCGGCGCAGGCACCGTTCAATTGGTTCTTGCCGCGTGTAATTTTCACGTTACCGCACAATGTCGCAATTTCAGTATTGGGATTATACACGCCTTCATCGCCTTGTGCAATTTCCGTGCCAGTAGAAATCAGCACATTGCCGAAGGCGTCGATCTGTTCGATATCGCGCTTGCCGCTTTTGGCGATGTGCGCCGTCAGAATATCGGCGCGTAGTCGGCCTTCCGATCCGACGACGATGGCTTCGCCGCGCGCGACGGCCAGTTGGCGTTTGTCCCAATATTCCAGCGTATCGCGCGCCGTGATCACCGCGTTTGCTGTCTCGAGGCGCAGTTTCTTTCCGACAAGTACGAATACAGCCTCATCGACATGGTAGACACCTTTGTCGCCAAAGGCTTTTTCCGATCTCGACTTGACCCGGACATTGCCGTCGGCATCGATGCGGAAGACTTCCTGGCCGCTGCCGTCTTTTCCGTCGCGATAGAATGCGGTCAGAGTGTCCGCCAAAATTTCGACACCGCCCCGTACCGCGCGGGCGTTTCCGCGGGCGATATAGGCCTTGGTATCGCGCTGCCATTCGATCCCGTCGTCGGCATTGATTTCCACCGGCCCATCGCCGCCCGCGGCGACGACGCTTTGCGCTAATGCTGGTGCGACCGGAAACAAAAGCAACAGCATTAGCGCGATTCGCTTCATTTGGCTTTTACGCTCGATTTGGGCGTGATCGTCAGCTTCGCTTTGCCGGTGAACTCTACGCGTTCGCCACGGTTGTAAATACGGAACCCTTCCGCTTGAAGATGCCCGAACGGCCCTTGGCCTTCGACGGGTTCGGTGCCGGTCGCATCGCCTGCGGTGAGATCGAATACCGCGTTTTGGGTGTGAAACTCGTACCCGCTGTCGTGAAACAGGTTGACGTTCCCGGTGAGTTCCAGGATCTGCTGTTCCCGATTGAAGCTTCCGTTCGTCGCCGTTAACGCGACCCAGGCGCCGTTGCTGAGAAGAATATCGGCCTTGGGGGCATCGAGGACGATGCTTGCCGACTTCGCGTCGCTTTGGTCGGCGGAGTCTGCCGTAACGGTGAATGGTCGCCTGCTGGCGTCGACCCCGGTAAATCGAGCGTTCAGCATACGCAAATTCTCAGCTTCCGAACGATCGATCCGGGCTGGACCAAGCCAAAAACGGTATTCCTGTTCGCTCAGTTCCGGCCAGATCACTACAATGACGATAAGTGCCGCCGCGATCGTCGGCAGCAGGACTTTGGCGATGCCGACGAAGCGGCCGTAGAGCGGACTGTAACGTGGTCTTTCGCGTCGGAAAGAGAGTTGCACAAAACTGCGTTTGCCCCGCTCCGCCGCATCGCGCGGCGCGCTATCGGATTCCGGCTCGGAGGCAGTCATGGATATGCAGAATGCCGATGGGGCGGCCATTTTCCAGGACGAATAGGCTAGTGATTGCACGTTCGTTCATGAGCGCGAGGGCTTCTGCCGCCAGTGCCGTTTGACGAATTGTTTGCGGATCTACGGTCATGACTTCGTCCGCACTGAGCGTCAGCATCGAATCGCCCATATGGCGACGCAGATCCCCGTCCGTAATGACGCCAGTCAGTTTTCCTTCGGAATCGATGATTCCGACACATCCGAAATGCTTGCGTGTCATTGCAAGAACGGCGTCGCTCATTTTCGCCGAATCCGGGACGACGGGAACATCGTCGCCACGGTGCATCAGGTCGCTGACGCGTTGCAGGTTCGAGCCCAACTGACCGCCCGGATGAAATACGTGAAAGTCGTTGGTCGAGAACCCGCGCCGCTCCAACAGCCCGACCGCGAGGGCATCGCCCAGTGCAAGTTGCATCGTTGTCGACGTGGTCGGCGCGAGTCCCATGGGACAACCTTCCGGGACCGTCGGTAGAATCAGCGCGGTATCCGCCAGCTCCGAGATCATGCTGTCGGCGCGCGCGGTAATCGCAATCAACGGAATGGAAAATCGCCGTGTGTATTCCAGCAGGTCGTTCAGTTCCTGCGTATTGCCGGAATTCGAAAGGGCGATGACCGCATCGTCATGGGCGATAATGCCCAGGTCGCCGTGGCTCGCTTCGCCAGGATGGACAAAATAGGCTGGCGTTCCAGTCGATGCGAGCGTGGCGGCTATTTTCCGGGCGATATGTCCGCTTTTCCCCATGCCGGTCACGATGACCCGGCCGGTGACGGCCGATAGAATGTCGAGAGCGCCAATAAATCGTTCATCTAGCGACGCGGCGAGGGCGCGAATACCTTCCGCTTCGAGCGACAAGACCCGGGATGCGGATTCAAGGTCCGCGTTCGAAAAATCGGCCGGCTTCTTGATCTGTGAGGAACTCAGAACGATTATCCTTTTGACGCGTCATTGATTTCCGATGGAACAGCGGCTGCTCGCGCTGCAACGATGCTCCGAATCATAGTCGCAAGGCTTTAAAAAATAAAGAAGTCTGTTGACCTTAGCGGCCCTGTCAGCTGTGCGAGAAGATGTCTTCCTGATCCCATCCGGAGAGGTCGAGCTCGGCTCGGACCGGCAGGAACCGGAACGCAGCCTCCGCGAGGTGCATTCGGCCTTCGCGCTGCAGCATTATATCGAGACGCTCCTTTAACGCGTGCAGATGCAGTACGTCACTTGCCGCGTAGGTTTTTTGCGCGTCGGATAGTTGCGCTGCCCCCCAGTCGGAGGATTGCTGCTGCTTAGAAAGGTCAACTTCGAGAAATTCGCGGCACAGGTCTTTGAGGCCGTGCCGGTCGGTATAGGTCCGAACCAATTTGGACGCGATCTTGGTGCAATAGATCGGCGCGCAATCGACGCCCAGCCCGTGACGCAGAACCGCGACATCGAACCGGGCGAAATGAAACAGTTTCAAGACATTCGGGTTTGAGAGAAGTCGAACTAAATTAGGCGCGTCCCGTTCTTCGGCCGGAATTTGCACCAAATGGCCGTCGCCGTCGCCGGCTGAAAGTTGGACCAGGCACAACCTGTCCCTATGAGGGTCGAGGCCCATCGTCTCAGTGTCGACGGCGACCGAGTCGCCGAAATCGAGACCGTCGGGCAGGTCGCCCTGATGCAGTTCAATCGACAATCAATTCCTTTCGCCTGCGAGAGGCGTAAATGGTGCCCAGGAGAAGACTCGAACTTCCACGGCCTTGCGGCCACAGGTACCTGAAACCTGCGCGTCTACCAATTCCGCCACCTGGGCGCCAGTTCAGATTGACGCCGCGTGATAGGCTGAGGCACGAAAGTTGTCAACCGGCACGCATTTGGCAGGTCCGATCCCGTGCCAACATTCCGACCGACGGTTGTCGAAAATAGGCGGTGCGGTCTGCCACTGGCGGCGATAAGATGCGCCGCGGCCTCTCTGGGCGGGCCGAAAGAGCGTAAGGGCGAATGAAGATGAAACAGGTCACGGTTTTCGGCGGTTCGGGTTTTATCGGACGGCATCTTGTGTCCCGGCTTGCAGCGAAGGGTATCGTCGTTCGTGTTGCGGTGCGCGACGTTGTGGCGGCAAATTTCGTGAAGCCCATGGGCGATGTGGGTCAGATTACCCCGGTGCGGGCAAATATCTTGGACGAGGCGGACGTTGCCGCCGCGGTCGAAGGCTCGGATGCGGTGTTCAATCTGGTTGGCATTCTGTTCAACCGGGGCCGGCAACGTTTCGATGCCATCCACAAAGACGGCGCGGGCCGCGTTGCGCGTTTGTCGCGTGAAGCCGGCGTCGGCCGTTTGCTGCATATGTCGGCGCTTGGCGCATCGATGACATCGCAATCGCGATATGCCTGGTCGAAAGCCGCCGGCGAAGAAGCTGTACACGAGGCGTTCGACGGCGCAACGATTGTTCGGCCTAGCGTCGTATTCGGGCCGGACGACGATTTCTTCAACCTGTTCGCGGCGTTGGCGCGCTTGTCTCCGGTTTTGCCGGTTTTCGGTTGCCCTATGCCATCAATCCGTGGCGGCCAGATCGACATTTATGGAGACGGCGGCACGAAGTTTCAGCCGGTCTACGCCGGGGACGTCGCGGATGCGATGGTCGCTTGTCTCAAGGATAGCGATACCGCGGGTGGTATCTATGAGCTCGGCGGGCCGACGGTCTACAGCTTCAAGCAAATCATGGAACTGGTCCTAAGCGCCACGGATCGTAAATGCCTCCTGGCGCCGGTGCCGTTCTGGGTCGCGTCGGTCGAGGCGCTGTTCCTCGAACTGATGCCGAAGCCGTTGCTGACGCGCGATCAAGTGATCTTGCTGAAAACCGACAATGTCGTTTCCGGGTCGACACCGACATTCGAGACATTGGGTATCGCGCCGACGGCGGCGGAAGTGATCGTGCCAAGCTATCTCGATCGGTTCCGGCGCGGCGGCCGGTTCAACGACGCGCAGACTGCATAAATGCCGACGACGGTCGTTCGTAATGCCGCCTGGGTCGTCGCTTGGGACGATACGAACGCGCGTCACGTCTATTTGCGCGATGCAGATATCGCCTATCGAGATACCGAAATCGTTCATGTCGGCGGCCGTTACGATGGTCCGGTGACCGAGGAACTGGACGGCCGCGACCGTCTCGTTATCCCGGGGCTGGTCAATATCCATACGCACCCGAGCAGCGAGCCCATGCGCAAGGGTCTGACCGACGAAACCCGCAGCCCAAATTTCTGGCACAGCTCGCTCTACGAATTCCTGCCGGTTTTCGCCGGCGACCGAGACGGTGCGATCGCTGGCATTCAGGTGGCGATGGCGGAACTGCTGATGAGCGGCGTCACGACCGTCGCCGATCTTTCGATACCGTTCGACGGTTGGCTAGATGCCCTGGCGGACAGCGGTATCCGCGCGGTTGCCGCGCCCATGTTCCGGGATGCGCGCTGGTTCGTCGCCGAGGGGAAGCGGATCGACTACGACTGGGACGAACAGGCCGGGCGTGAAGCGTTTGCCGAAGCGCTACGCATCATCGAACTGGCGCGCCAGCACCCTTCCGGACGGCTGAGCGGCATGGTCTGTCCGGCGCAGGTCGACACCTGCACCGCAGATTTGATCCGTGACGCGTCCGACTACGCCAAGGAACGGCAGCTGCCGTTCCAGATCCACGCGGCGCAGAGCGTCAACGAATTTCATGAAATGATCCGCCGCCATGGCGTGACGCCGATCAAATGGCTCGACGATATCGGCGGACTTGGTCCGCACGCGATTATCGGGCATGCCATTTTCCTCGACCATCACCCCTGGCTGCATTGGACGTCTCGAGAGGATATCGGAATCTTGCGCGACACGGGGACGACAGTGGCGCATTGTCCGACTGTCTTCATGCGCCGCGGAATCAGCCTGCGCAGTTTTGGCGAATACTGGCGCGCCGGCGTCAATCTGGGGATCGGCACGGATACCTATCCGCATAACTTCCTTGAGGAAATGCGGAGCGTGGGCAATTTCGCGCGAATCGCGGTGGGCACGGTCGACGATTTGGCAACCCGAGACGTCTTCGAGGCCGCGACTGTCGGTGGAGCACAGGCGCTGGGGCGCGAAGATATCGGCCGCCTCGCGCCGGGCTGCAAGGCCGATTTCGTGATGGTGGATGTCAAGGATCCGTCGATGATGCCATTGCGCGAACCACTTCGGAGCCTGATCTTCGTCGCTGCGGACCGTGCCGTGCGAGACGTATACGTCGACGGTGTTCGGGTCGTCTCAGACGGTAAGCCGCTCAACATCGACCTGCAGGCGGCGTCGGAAGCGCTCGAAGCGGCGCAAAAGCGATCGATCGAACGGGTGCCCGGATTGGATTGGGCGGGCAGGAACGCGGAAGAATTGTCGCCGATGGTTCTGCCGACCGTCGATCGTTTAGTGGATACAATCTAAGAATCCGGCTCGTAATATGTTTTATCCGCTCGGTTAGGAATACACCCAATACAGCAGCCCTGCGGCCAACACGATCCGGTACATCACGAAGGGCGTGAAGCTTGATCTGCGCAGCCACAACATGAGTGCCCAGATCGCAATGATTGCGGTCAGGAAGGCCAGCACGGCGCCGATCAAGGCGTCGAGGCCCAGCGCGACATCGCCGGCCCGGTAGAGGTCGTAGCCGCTCAACGCGCCGGCACCGAGGATCGTCGGGATCGACAGCAGCATGGAAAATCGCGCCGCCTCCGGCCGTTCCATACCCAAAAGGCGGGCGGCCGTCATCGTGATGCCGGAACGGCTGGTACCGGGAATCAGGGCGAGGACCTGCATTACGCCGATGAACATCACCCCACCCCAACTGAGATGGTCGATGGTGCGCAAGGTCATGCCGACTCTGTCCGCAATCCACAGCAGGATGCCGAAGCCGAGCGTCGCCCAGGCAATGACCTCCGCGCTGCGCAGGCTGGTGGATACGAAATCCTTTCCGAAATAGCCGGCGACAAATACCGGGATCGTGCCGACGACGACAAAAAGGGCCAGCCGCGCGCCGGGACCGCTGCGGCCCGTCGCGAGCCGCGCCAATCCGGCAACCATCAACCAGATATCGCGCCGGAAATACAAGAGAACGGCAAACAAGGTGCCGACATGCACGGCGATATCGATCACCAACCCCTGGTCTGGCCAACCGAGCACCTGGGAGGTCAATATAAGATGTCCCGAAGAACTGATCGGCAGGAACTCAGTGACCCCCTGCACGATAGCTAAAATCAATATGTGGTATAGCGCCACGTCGACCCCGCATATATATCGCCTTCGTTATACGCAGTTTCGGAAGCTCTGGGATAGGATTTATTGGTGCCGATAAGGGATTGAATGAATTTCTCGGCTTGGTTTGCGAATTTTTCTGTCGCCCAACCGAACTTGGTTGGGCCAGCCGAATACTGAACCAATGGCGCCAGGGACGCGGTCGTTCCGGCGGGTCGTCCGCCGGGAAATGTTGCAGCGCCTCAAGCATCCGATCGCCGCCACGGCGGGCGTCGCGGAGCAGCGCGCGCTCTTTTCATTTCTGGCGCAGCGCCTAATATGGGCGGCATGCCTCTGCTGTACCATCTCTGGCTCTCGCCGTTCAGCCGCAAGGTCCGTATCGTGCTAGGCGAGAAGGGCATCGACGTAACGCTTAAGGTCGAAAAGGTCTGGGAACGCCAAGAGGAATTCCTCGCCCTCAATCCGGCCGGCGAGGTCCCGGTCATGGTCGAAGACGATGGCATGGTTCTCGCCGATTCCTTGGCAATCGTCGAATATCTGGACGAGAAACACGCCGATCCGCCATTGATCGGCCGTTCGCCGTCGATGCGCGCGGAAACAAGGCGCCTCGTTGCCTGGTTCGACCTGAAGTTTCATCGCGAAGTCACGGCGAACCTGGTGAACGAGAAGATAATGAAGCGGTTTCTTGGGCTGGGCGAGCCAGACTCCGCTGCGATTCGCGCCGGAAACCAGAACATCCACCTTCATCTCGACTACATCGGATATCTGACGGAACAACGACGCTGGATTGCCGGGGACGAACTCTCGCTGGCCGACATTGCCGCCGCCGCGCATCTTTCCTGCGTCGACTATCTGGGCGACGTGCCGTGGGACGAACACGGTGCCGCCCGGGAATGGTATGCGCGGATAAAGTCGCGGCCGAGCTTTCGTTCCCTGCTCGGCGATCATATTCCCGGCGCGCCGCCGCCGAAGCATTACGCGGATTTGGATTTCTAAACCCTACTTACCGTTCCACTTGAACGTCCAAAAGTTCCAGGTTGCGCCGCGCCGCGTCGGCGGCGGGTATCTCTTCATGCAACCGGATCAAATCGAGCCATGCGCGCCGGGCCCCGCCGCTGTCGCCTGCAAGTCGTTTCAGGATACCGAACTCGAGCAGAACTTCGGGTCGTTCGGGTGCGAGCCGGAATGCCGCGGCCGCATCTTCTTGGGCGAGCGGCATGGCGTCGACGTAACGATAGGCGCTGGCGCGCAGGATCAGCGCTTCGATCCGATTCGGGTCCGTTTTGATGACCCGGTTCAAATCGTCGATCGCCTCCCAGTAGTTTTTCGCCGCGCCCAAGGTCATCGCCCGGTCGATCAGGATTTCCGGATCCTTTGGCGCCAACTTCAGCGCAGCGCTTTGCGCGGCGAAAGCCTGTTCCAGCTGCTCGGCGCGAAACCAGGCGGTACCGACTTGCGCCAGCATTGCCGCACGCTCGGCTTTGGAAGCGCCGTCCATCGCCTCGGCCGCGGCTTGGAACCGTTTGGCGGCCTGGCTGAACTGTCCCAGATTGAACAACGCGACCGCGGCGCAGTGGCGCGCGGCATTGCCGCCGTTCATGTTCTGCCACGCCAACGCCGCCTCCAACGCCGCATCCGGATCTTTTTTCGCAAGGCGCGTGCAATTCTCGTACGTCCGGTTTCCGCCCTCGATGGGCATCGGTGCCGCATAGGCTGCCGCGGTGGCGACACTAAGTACAGCGGCCAAGGACAGTGTCTCCCTGGCCATGCGGTAAGGCCTTGACCGATCGTTCCGCCGAGTCATGATGCCGCGCGTTATACAGGATTTTGCGTCCCGCGCCGCTTTGTCTCGATGGCTATATTCATGAATGCGAATCGAATTCCACGTTTGTTTTGCTTTGGCCTCGGCTATTCGGCTTGCACCCTTGCCGCGGAACTGGGCCGTGAAGGCTGGCGCATCGCCGGAACCGTCCGCGGCGAGAGCGATAATTTGCAGTCGCTCGGTTACGAGATTTTCCAATTCGATGGTGCGGCGCCGATGCGGGACCTGCAATCGGCGTTAGCCGGATCGACGCACATCCTGTCTTCCGTACCACCCGGTCCCGCGGGCGATGCCGTTTTGCGCTTTCATGCGGCGGATATCGAGTTGCTGAGCACGCTCGAATGGGTCGGTTATCTTTCGACCACCGGAGTCTATGGCGACCACAATGGCGGCTGGGTCGATGAAATTTCTGCGTTGCAGCCGACAGGGGAACGCGGCCGGCGCCGAGTCGCGGCGGAAACGGGGTGGCGTGACTTGAATACTGACGCTTCAGTGCAAGTATTCCGGTTGGCCGGAATTTATGGGCCGGGACGCAGCGCGTTGGATACGGTAAGGCAGGGCCGCGCGCGGCGAATTGTTAAGCCGGACCAAGTCTTCAGCCGCATTCATGTCGATGACATCGCGCAGGTGTTGCGCGCCTCGATTGCCAGACCGAATTCGGATGCGGCTTACAATGTCTGCGACGACGAGGCCGCCCCGCCGCAGGACGTAATCGCCTTTGCCTGCGCACTGGTGGGTATCGATCCGCCCCCTGAAATCGCCTTCGAGGATGCCGAACTGAGCGATATGGCGCGAAGTTTCTATCGCGACAACAAACGCGTTTCGAACAAACGGATCAAGGAGGAGCTCGGCGTCGCTCTCAAATGGCCGAACTATCGCGATGCCCTACGGGAGATGTTCGGGTGACCCGGGCGCTCTGCCTGATCGTATGTTTTCTGCTGGCAGGCTGCCAAACGACGAACGCCTCGCCTGCGCGCACGCCGGCGGGAAGTTTGCAAGCCTCTGCGGTGTCTTTCGTCGGCGGCGACGGCACGAAACTGACCGGTTACCTCTTTAAGCCGGACGGCAATGGACCGTTCGATACAATCCTGATGATGCATGGCTGTGCCGGCATGCTGAACAAGGACGGTACGATCAAGTCACGCGAATCGGCATGGCTCGAAATTTTTCGTAGCGAGGGCTACGCAGTGCTGCTGGCCGACAGTTTCACCGCACGCGGCTATGGCAGCATTTGCAGGATAAAAATCCGTCCGATCACCCCGTCCCGCGACCGTCCGCACGACGCCTACGGTGCGCTGCAATGGCTGCAGAGGCAACCGTTCGTTCGGTCTGACCGGATCGTGCTGATGGGCTGGTCGAATGGCGCCATGTCCATGCTGTGGGCGGTGCGGCAGGGCGCGCCGCAGCGGCCGATCGGTCTCGAACACGATTTCCGCGCGGCGATCGGGTTCTATCCGGGCTGTATTAGGCTGCGGCGTGAGGTCACGGACTACACCGCGGCACTACCGGTGCTCCTACAAATCGGCCTCGCGGACGATTGGACCAGGCCGAAACCCTGCATGGCGCTGGCCCAAGAGGCGACCGCACGGGGCGGTACGAATATTGTTTACGGCGCCTACGACGGGGCCTATCACGCCTTCGATCATCCCAATTCCCGCGAACGCACGATCACAACGAAGCACAGCGCTTACAGCAGCGGCCAGCGCACCGTCCATATCGGCACCAATTCCGATGCCCGCGCTCAGGCGATTGCTCGCGTGAAGGCCTATTTGCGCCGCGTGCTCTCGAGCGATTAGCGCTTTACCGGCTGAGTTCGGCGACGGCGGCGCGGAGTTTACCGAGGTCTTCCGGGTTCGAAAGCCGGTGGTCGCCGCCCTTGATCAGCGTAATTTCGATATCGTCGGAGGTGATCGCGTTGGCGGTGCGCAGGACGTGCGCCACCGGGATGACGTCGTCTTGCAGCCCGAGCAGGATCCGCACGGGCCCGTCGAAGCCGATGGGATGGCCCAACACCAGGTGTGCGCGGGATTCTTCGATCAGGTTTCGGGTAATCGGATAGGGACCGTCATCGTAAATCGACGGACGCAGCCACGTGCCCTCCCGCTCGATCTGCGCGCGAGCTTCCGGCGTCAGGTTTTTCCAGAGCAGCTCGGTGGTAAAATCCGTGGCGGGCGCCAGCAGGACCAATCCGGCGATACGGTCGCGCCGCATGAGGGTCAGCAGCAGTGCCATCCACGCGCCCATAGACGAACCGACGACGATCTGCGGCCCGTCCGTGACGTCTTCGAATACGGCCAACATGTCGTCGCGCCACAGACCGATCGTGCCTTCTTCGAACGCACCGGAAGACGCGCCATGCCCCTGATAGTCGAAGCGGGTGAATTGCTGGCCGCGGTCGCGGCAAAACGCCTCGAGCGCGGTCGCCTTGATGCCGGTCATATCGGATTTGAATCCGCCGCAAAACATGATGCCGGGCCCATCGCCAGAATTGTGATGGTAGGCGATTGTGGCACTGTCGGCGCGTGTTAATATTGAGGGCTGCTGCACGTATCGTCGCCTGGATTTGGTAGTTATATTAAGGTATTAGTCGTCGTATGTCGGAACAGCCGGAGTCTATCACGGGCAATCGCGCGGTGGCCAGCGGCCAGCCGGTCGTGATGCAAGTGGTGCCGTCGCTCGTAACCGGCGGCGTCGAGCGCGGGACGGTGGACGTTGCTGCGGCACTGGTGGATGCCGGTTGGCGGTCGTTGGTCGTATCTTCCGGCGGGCCCATGGTGCGGGAGGTTCTGCGCGCCGGCGCAGAGCATTTCGAATTGCCGGTGCATTCGAAAAATCCGATGGTGATCCGCGCGAATGCCGACCGTTTGGCGCGGTTCATCCGCGATTACGGCGTCGGCATCGTGCATGCCAGAAGCCGTGCGCCGGCGTGGAGCGCGCGTCGCGCGGCGCGGCGGTGCGGCGTGCGTTTCGTCACAACCATCCATGCGCCCTACAATCTCGGCCTGCCGTTGAAACGGTTCTACAATTCCGTCATGGCCGATGGCGACAGGGTAATCGCGATCAGCGGATTTATCGCCCGCCATGCGGTCGAAACCTACAAGACCGATCCGGAACGCATCCGCGTCATCCATCGCGGTGTCGACGTCGATCAATTCGACCCGGCACGGGTCGGTGCCGAACGGGTTGTTAAGCTGTCCGCCTATTGGCGGCTCGAGGACGGTATTCCGGTAATCATGCTGCCCGGCCGCCTGACGCGATGGAAGGGGCAGGCCGTCCTCATCGAGGCGGTCGCCAGATTGGGCAGAGACGATGTCCGTTGCCTCATCGTCGGCAGCGACCAAGGCCGCACAGGCTACCGGCGGGAACTGGAAGGATTGATCGCGAAACGCCGGCTGGAGGGCATCGTCCATCTTGTCGGCGATTGCACGGACATGCCGGCGGCATTGATGCTGGCCGATGTGGTGGTTTCCGCCTCGACCGATCCGGAAGCATTCGGCCGCGTCATGGTCGAAGCGCAGGCCATGGGCTGTCCGATCGTCGCCGCCGATCATGGCGCGAGCCAGGAACTCGTCCTGCCGAACGAAACCGGATGGCTGGTTCCGCCGAACGACCCGGACGCCCTGGCGGATACCCTGCGGTCCGCGCTTGCACTCGATGCGGCGTCGCGCGAGGCGTGGGCGCGGCGTGCGATCTCGCGGACGCGGCAGCTTTTCACCAAACAGACGATGTGCGCGGCGACCTTGGATGTGTATCGGGAACTGCTCGAAGAAGCGCAGCTCGACGGCGAAGCGGCAGCGTGACGGACGAATCTCGCGACATACTCGTTATCAAATTGAGCGCTCTGGGGGATTTCGTCCAGGCGATGGGGCCTTGCGCGGCGATACGGCAGGCACATGCCGCCGCTCAAATCACCCTTTTGACGACGAAGCCGTATGCCGACTTTGCGGCAGCAAGCGGCTATTTCGACGAAATTTGGATCGACCGCCGGCCGCGCTGGTGGCAAGTCGGTGCCTGGCTGTCGCTCAAACGGCGGCTCGATGGCGGCGGGTTCGATCGTGTCTACGATCTTCAGACCTCCGATCGTTCCAGCACCTATTTCCGTTTGATGGGGCGGCCGAAACCGGACTGGAATGGGATAGCGCCCGGCTGTTCCCTGCCGCACGACAATCCGCGCCGCGACTTCATGCATACCGTCGAGCGTCAGCGCGAGCAGCTGGCCATCGCTGGGATCGATAACGTGCCGCTCGCGAATTTCGACTGGATCGATAACGCGGCGACGAAATTCGAATTGCCGGCGACGTTCGTTTTGCTCGTGCCGGGCGGTTCGTCGGGCCGGCCGGCGAAGCGATGGCCGACCGAACACTATATTGCGCTCGCTACGGGTCTTATCGAAATGGGGCGCGTGCCGGTGCTTGTCGGAGCGGACGACGAAGCCGAAACGAACGCCGTAATCTCGCAGGCCTGTCCGCGAGCGTTGAACCTGACAGGCCAGACGTCGATTGCAGACATCGCGTGCCTGGCCCGAAAAGCATCCGGTGCGGTAGGCAACGACAACGGTCCCATGCATTTGATTGCCGCCGCTTGCCCGTCGCTCGTTTTGTTTTCTGCGGCATCCGATCCGGCGCTTTGTGCGCAGCTCGGGCCGGATGTTGAAATTTTGCGCCGCGACAATCTTGCTGATCTCGGTCCCGATGAGGTTGAAGCGGCAATCCGCTTGCGGTAAACCGATGCGCCGCGCGAAGCGGCAGTATGAAACGGAACGAAACATGGTTGCGATTACCCTCCCCGACGGCAGCGTTCGGGATTATGACGGCGCGGTCAGCGGTGCGGAGATCGCGGCGTCGATCGGGCCTGGACTCGCGAAAGCGGCGGTCATGGTGAAAGTGGACGGCGTCGAGCGCGATCTGGCGCACGGCATCGAGGTCAATGCGGCGGTCGAAATCGTCACCCGCGATTCCGACGCGGGCCTGAATTTACTGCGCCACGATTGCGCGCATGTGCTGGCCGAGGCGGTGCAGGAGTTGTTTCCGGGCACGCAGATCACCTTCGGTCCCGCCATCGAGGATGGTTTCTATTACGACTTCCATCGCGAGGAACCCTTTACGCCGGAGGATTTCGAGGCGATCGAAAACCGCATGGCGGAAATCGTCGACCGCGACGAGGCCATAACGCGCGAGGTTTGGGCGCGCGAGGACGCGGTGCGGTTCTTCGAGGAAATCGGCGAGAGCTTCAAGGCCGAGTACGTTGCCACTTTGCCGGACGGCGAAGAGATTTCGATGTACCGGCAGGGCGACTGGATCGATCTCTGCACCGGTCCGCACCTGCCGTCGACCGGCCGGTTGGGCAAATCGTTCAAGCTGATGAAACTGGCCGGCGCCTATTGGCGCGGCGATCCGAAAAATCCGCAATTGCAGCGCATGTACGGCACCTGCTGGCGCACGGACAAGGAATTGCGCGCCTATCTGCACCGGCTCGAAGAGGCGGAAAAACGCGACCACCGGCGGCTCGGCCGCGAGATGGATCTGTTTCATATTCAGGAAGAGGCGGTCGGCAGCGTGTTCTGGCATCCGAAGGGCTGGACGCTCTATCGGACCTGCGAGGCGTATATGCGGCGCCGTCTGGAAAAGGCGGGCTATGACGAGGTGAAAACCCCGCAACTCGTCGACCGCAGCCTCTGGGAGCGTTCGGGCCATTGGGAGAAGTTTCGCGAACACATGTTCACGGCCGAAGACGAAAACGACCGCGTGCTAGCGCTGAAGCCGATGAACTGTCCCTGCCACGTGCAGATATTCCGCCAAGGAATTACCAGTTATCGGGACTTGCCGATCCGCATGGCGGAATTCGGGTCCTGCCATCGCAACGAACCCTCCGGCGCGCTGCATGGGCTGATGCGGGTGCGGGCCTTTACCCAGGATGATGCCCATATCTTTTGTACCGAGGATCAGATCGTCTCGGAGACGGAGCGTTTCTGCGAATTGCTGTCGTCTATCTACCACGATTTCGGGTTCGATGACGTGGCGATCAGATTCTCCGACCGGCCGGAGGTCCGGGCCGGCGACGACTCCGTTTGGGAGCGCGCCGAGCACGCCCTCGTCGAAGCGACCGAGGCGACCGGCCTGCCCTATACCCTTGATCCTGGCGAGGGGGCGTTCTATGGACCGAAACTCGATTTCGTACTCAAGGATACGATCGGCCGCGAATGGCAGTGCGGCACATTGCAGGTCGATTTTGTCTTGCCGCAACGGCTCGACGCTAGCTATATCAGCGAGGATGGCGAGAAACATCGTCCGGTGATGCTGCACCGTGCGATTCTCGGCTCATTTGAACGCTTTCTTGGCGTGTTGATCGAGCAGTATGCTGGCCGTTTTCCGCTATGGCTGGCACCCGTTCAACTGGTTGTCGCGACGATTACCTCGGATGCGGACGATTATGCGGGGGAAGTCGCGGCGGCCTGCGCCGCGGCAGGACTGCGGGTGGAGACGGATATCCGCAACGAGAAAATAAACTATAAGGTCCGCGAACATTCGCTCGCCAAAGTCCCGGTTATCGCCGTCGTCGGCAAACGCGAGGCGGAAGAGCGCGCTGTGGCGTTGCGCCGGCTCGGCGGCAAGAAGCAAGAAATTCTTGCACTTGAGGACGCGCTCAATACACTAGCGCAGGAAGCGGCGCCGCCAGCGTGACGGGGCCGTGAAATCCGGGTGGCGGAAGCGGTTGAAGGACTGCATTCTTAAACCTATACACATTAACCGCAACAGGAGGATTCTATAGCTCGTCCACCATACAATGCCGCGCCGGTCAAACATGGTCCGCGCGTCAACAGGGATATCGAATCAGACAAGATCAGACTTGTCGATGAAGATGGGGAAATGATCGGAGTCGTGCCGCTGGCCGAAGGGTTGAACCGGGCCGACAAGGCGGGACTCGATCTCGTCGAAGTGTCGCCGAATGCCGATCCGCCGGTCTGTAAGATTCTCGATTACGGCAAATACAAATATATTGCGCAGAAGAAAGCCAACGAAACGCGCAAGAAACAGAAGACCATCGACGTCAAGGAAATCAAGATGCGTCCGAACATCGATAGTCACGACTACGATGTGAAGATGCGCGCGATGGAGAAGTTTCTCGGCGAAGGCGACAAGGTAAAGGTTACGCTGCGTTTCCGGGGCCGCGAGATGGCGCACCAGGAGCTTGGCCGCAAAGTCTTGGAACGGGTGCGTGGCGATCTGGACGGACCGGCCAAGGTCGAACAAATGCCGCAGATGGAAGGGCGGCAGATGATCATGATCCTGTCGCCGAAATAGCCGCCGCCGGCTTCTTTCTACATCAACCGACTATTTGGACTAGCGTTTCCGCGACGCCGCGATGTTGTCGTGTACGCCACAATCATGCGGTAGGATTAGGGCGCGTCGAAGCTGGGTGCCGGGTTTGGCGCTGCTGATCCATCAACCGCCGTCGAGGAACTTCGCCATGCGCGGCGCCGGCGTTCCATCGCGGAAAGCATTGGACAGCGACTCGATTCCGGCATGGACGCCGTCATCGAGCGAGAGGCGTTCCCAGTCGCGCATCAGCTTTTTCTGCAACCGAATTCCGACCGGACCGTTAGCCATGATCATGTCGACGGTTTCGGCGACCGCCGCGTCGAGCCCGGCCGCCGGCGCGACACGCTCGACCAGGCCCCAGCCGAGAGCGGTTTCGGCGTCGATCGCATCCCCGCGGTAGATCAGCCAGCTCGTCCGGCCCCAGCCGATCAGACGCGGGAAAAGGGCCGCTTCGATAACCGAGGGCAGGTCGAACAGCACTTCGGGCATGGCGAAACGTGCGTTGTCGCTGGCGATGCGGATGTCGCAGCATGCCGCGACCTCCAGCCCGGCGCCCATGCAGGCGCCGTTGACCCTCGCGATGACCGGCACCGGCAATTCCCGGATCGCCTGGTTGGCGTTCTGCAGGCCGGTGATATAGGCGCGGCCGCTCTTGGCGTCGAATTTTCGCAGTTCCTGCAAATTGGCGCCGGCAATGAAGGAGCGCGGGCCTTCGCCGGTTAAAACCGCGACCCGCAGTTCATCGTCGTCGGCGAGATCGCGGAGCACGGTTTCCAATTCGGCGACCAAGCCGCTGGTCAGACAGTTCGCCTTTGCGACATTCTCGATCGTGACCGTCGCGAGGCGGCCCTCCTCACGGCTTTCGATATCGACGGCAACACGGGCCATTGAAAATCCTTTTCTTACCGATGCGACTAAAGACTGGCGCGCTGCGTGACGCCGCCATCGATCGTGACGACATTGCCGCTGACCCAGGAGGCGCGGGGGCTGGCCAGATAGGCGACCAGGTCGGCGACCTCGTCCGGCTTGCCGGCCCGGCCCTGCGGCAGGTTCGCCAGGAACTCCGGCCAGCGGGACTTGTCGCCGAACTTCTCCTCCGCCTGCGCTTCATAGATGGTGACCAGCCGTTCGGTTTCGATCAGGCCCGGATTGACCGCGACCACCCGCACGCCCTTGTCGATGCTTTCGCCGCCGAGCGCCCGGGTCATCGCCATGATGCTGGCGTTGCCCATAGAGCCGGCGAGGTAATTCGGGATCGGGCTCTCGCCCGCCGTACCGATAACGTTGACGATGACGCCGGACCCGCGCGCGACCATGGCCGGGTACACCTCGCGCACCAGATTGATGTAGCCGAAAACTTTCAGGTCCCAGGCCTGCCGCCAGGTCGCTTCGTCGACCGCGTCGACCGGGCCGAACGGGATGGCGCCCGCATTGTTGACCAGGATGTCGATGCCCGCGGTATCGGCGGCCAGCTGCCGCATCCGGTCGCCATTGGAGAGGTCGGCGGCGTGGATCGTGACCTGCGCGCCGAACTTTTCGTTCAGCGCATCGCGCGCGGCCACGAGATCCGCTTCGGTCCGCGCGGCGAGATGCAGGCTGCAGCCTTCCTCGGCCAGCCGCTCGGCGACGGCGCGCCCGATCCCCTTCGACCCGCCGGTAATCAGCGCCGTCTTGCCGGCGAGTTGTAGGTCCATGCCTGCCTCCACTTTATGAACGGCACTGTCGCGCGGGGAAGCGCGCGCCGTCAAGCGGGCGGCTAAGCTATGGCGTTATGCGGTTTCGGTAGGGTTGTTTAAATCTTCGACTTCCGGCCTCGAAACCAACGGAACAGGCGCGAATTCCCGCGGCGCAATCCATTTTCGCGAGACATGCGGGCAAGTTTGTCGTGGGTGGGCAGTTCTATTGGCTCTGTACGGGTTGCAACGCGCATCCAGTCGGCATGAATCTGAAACATCGATTGACTCCTTAAAACTATCTAGTGCCTGATATAATTGATTGAACATCGAATATCGATTCAAATAAATTTTTAAATTGTAATATATTCTTACATATGGATTGGACTCGATTCCCCCCGCTCACCAGCCTTCGCGCGTTCGAGGCGGCGGCGCGCAATCTGAGTTTTTCGGCCGCCGGGCGCGAGCTGAACGTCAGTCATGCGGCGGTGGCCCAGCAGGTGAAGTCTCTCGAAGCCCATCTGGGATTGCGGCTCGTCCAGCGTGCGGGGCGGGGCATCGCGCCGACACCAGAGGGCGCCTTACTGGTCGAGCAGCTGACCCACAGTTTCGGCCAGATGGCCGAGACGCTGCGCGCGCTCAGCGCCTCGGAATCGGAACGGCCGCTGCATGTCACCATGACGCCGTCCTTCGCGGTCAGCTGGTTCATGCCGCGGATGCAGCTGTTCCGCATCGCCCATCCCGGCATCGACCTGGTGGTCAACCCGACGGTGGAACTTATCGATTTCGCGAGTTCCGATTGCGACGTCGCGATCAGGTTCGGCGCCGGCGGGTGGCGGGGGGTCGAATACGAGTTGCTGTTGCCGTCCCGTTTCGTGATCGTCGCGTCGCCCGATCTCGTCGGGAAGGATTGGCAAGGACAACCCGAAGACCTTCTCGGCTACCCGTGGCTGCAGGAGCTCGGCACCGAAGAGGTCAAACTTTGGCTGGCGGACCAGGGGATCGAAATGCCGGCGAGGGCGCAGATCACCGACCTGCCCGGCTACATGGTCCTCGCCGCGCTGCGCAACGGGCAGGGCGTGGCCGCCGCCGCGCGGGTGTTCGTCGAGGACGATCTGGCGGCGGGCCATCTCATCGAACTCTACGAAGAACCCGAAGACACCTCGGCCGGCTATTACCTCGTCTGGCGCGCCGGCATTCTACGGCCGGCGTTGAAGCACTTTCTGCGCTGGATTCGCGGCGCGACGCGGGAAGGCGCCTGAATACGGACGCAACCGGAGCGGCGGATCGTTGACAGGTGTCGCGCTTTCCGACCACTGTGCGTTACCGGAAAATCGATCGGATACCTGACCCGCTCGGGGCGCGTTGGGGAAAGAAGCTCATGAAGAAATGATTCGAATTGTTTGGCGCCGCGGGGTTGGCTCTCGGCCTTACGGTCGCCGCGGCGCAAGCGCAGACCGCGCCGAAAGTGGGCGACGCGATCGGCGACTGGATCTTCAACTGCCAGGCCGCGCTGAGCCTCGATGACGCTCAGAAGGCGGCCCTGAAGGCGGGCAAACAGTAGTTCATCGGCTTCAAGGCGCGGCCGGACGCGGATTCGGTGACCGTCGAGGCGTCGCTGAAGGGCGTGACGGCGGGACTGAAGGCGCTGGGCGTCCGGTAGGGCGGCGCAACAGTGCCAAGCAAAGGTTGGGTACAACCACGCAATGACGTAAAAAAGCTATAGGGACCGCTAAGCCCGGTTCCAAGCAATCATCGTTTGCGTCCTGACCATCCGTGCCGACGGGATTGAGCAATACCTACGGACGCTTATACCAAACATCGGTGACTGAGACTCATTTTGGGATTCCCAAGGGAGAGATATTCTGAATCAATCATGGTG
>JAKZTB010000327.1:0-6797 GCA_047517345.1 Alphaproteobacteria bacterium | reverse complement strand
GCGAAACTCAAACATGGCGATTTGCATCGCGTATTTCTAATGCCGATTGAATATGGTTTTGATAGCTTCGGCGTATGAAGGGCGGGAGTGTGATAACGAAGCGTCGTAGTTCGTTGCGGTTCTTCCACAAAGGGCCTTATTGCGCAGCCGAAATGCGATTAGCGAACGCCCTCACAGAACCATGATCCCGCCAGCCTAGAATCGAACCCAGGCCATTATATAAGTGTGTTGATAGGAAAACGTCCGGTTAGGTGGGTCCGGTTGCGTTCGCGCCTGAACAGCAGACCGCCAAGCTCATCCTCGAGTTTCTTTATCGCGCGGCTCAGGGAAGGCTGGGCGAGGTTGCACCGTTCCGCCGCACGGGTGAAGTTCAAGGTTTCGCAGACGGCGAGAAAATAGCGCACCTGATGCATTTCCATGATCTCGAAACCTATCTGCCGCTCGTAACCCGCGGCTATGAGGATGAAATACTCTCGTCTAATTTGATAGCTAATAGATATCGCTGGTCGCTATCGAATCCAGAGCCAATCGATATTTTATAATAAGGATTTCAGCAGGGAGGGCGCGACGTGGCGATGTGGGGAATCGGGAGCCGAGTGCGACGCTGCCCTAAAACCTAGTGGACACAATCTAACATATGGCACCCCTACGACGGCTTCCCGAGCCCAGCGGTCAGGCGTGCAGATGGAAGACCTTGTTCATGATCTTCCATGCGCCGTCGACTTTGAGAAGGGTGAACAAATCGGTGAACTGGTGACCGGTCCGGTTGTCGAGTTCAAGCCGCACCGTGGCAACGCTATCGACATGATCGATGCTCACGATCCGGGCTTGGAGCGCCGTCGCCGGGCCATTCGCGTCGTTCCAGTTGAACAGCTGCTGGATAGGGCCGGCGAGCAGGTCGGTGCCGATATAACCGAAGATCGTCGCGTCCTTGTGGAAGGCGGGCTTCATCTCGTCGCCTTTGCCGGACTTGGCGCCGTCGATGTAATGTTGGACGACCGTGACGATGACGCCGTGCTCGCGCTCGTTTATGGCTGCAATACTCATTATCTTCTCTCCTATTTATCGACCAATTGATCTGTGTAAAACGGAAGTGAATGAGAACAGAGTCGCGCCGCATGCTTTGCGGCGGACCCGTGATTCGCACTGGGATTCCGATTCGACTACTCGATGACGATGTAGGTCCGCACCTCGATGCTTTCGCGCGGGGGCGCGTCGTCGCGAATCTCCGGCGGGTTGAAGGCGCTATGGGGGGTAAAGCGGGCGCGGCGGTCGTCGCTGTCCCAGCCTTTGATCAGCAGCACCTCTTCTTCGGTCATCTTCGGCGCATGGTACCAGCGCTGCGAAGGGGCATGCGCCAGATTGTAGATTTCCCCGACCCGGACCGGAAATATCCGGTCGGTCGCGATCAGGTCTTCCGGCGCTACGCTGGACGCGTCGGCGAGCGCAAGCGGCGATCGTTCGACCGGGCCGCGGATCGGGCGCCAGACATTGACTTGTACGATCCGGGCGCCGGAAGCGGTCAAACGCGCCACTTCGTCCTCGCCGAGAATATCCTTGGCGCGCCGCGGCCCGCTCTTGGCGGTGTAGTCGACATGGAGCCGGCTCGCCGGCCCGCGCCGGCCGTCCGGATTTTGCGCCCCGACCGCGTCGTCGGAGCGGCGGGTGACGTCGAAGATAGCGACTTGGCTGGCGCCGAACCTGCGGCGCAGGAGCGCTTCGATCTCCGGGAAATACACCTCTTTAATGGCGTCGTCGTCGTAAAGGTCCTCGACCGCGGTCGTATGGTGCCGCAGCTCGAATCCTTCTCGATCGATGGACAGCGTGTCAGCGATCTCGCGCATATCCGAGATGGCAACGGTATGCGCCTCGATCTCGAAGAACCTTTTCATCTTGCCGCCGGTGAGGGCGGCGCTGTGGAACACCGGCTTGGTGTCTTGACGGCCGATGAAATTCTGGCTCGCTTCGACGTCCGTGGCGGATCGAAGCGGCTCGGCCGGCGGCGTAGCGGAAGAGACGATCTGGTTCATAGCAACCTTCCTTGATTTATCCGGCCGTTCGGCGGCCCTGGGTCCGTTACCGGCAGAGATGGGCAAGGAAGGAAAAGAATTCCAATTGGTTCGATTCAAGATTACTTGAACAGAATTCAAGTCATAGGGATGCCGCGACGCCGGCGTTGGCGTCCCCCGGCAGCGGTTGGCACCGCATCGGTCGGACGGCACAGATAGTATGGGCGTCGCCGATCCGTATATGATTTCCGAACGCCCTGGAAGGACCTACGACCATGGATGGGAAGCTGACCGAGGGTCACTTTTCCTCTTTATTTTCGCCCAAATAAAATGGAATGGACCCCAAAACTGAGACAGATTAATTAGGGACAGTTCCTGGAAGGAGGAGCTGATGCCCAAGATTAAGTCGCGTCGTTTCAGTCGGCAATTCAAGCTATCCGCGCTGTCTCGGATGGCAGCCGGCGAGAATGTGTCGGCGCTTTCGCGTGAGTTGAATATTCGCCGCAAGCTGCTTTACGAATGGCGCGATGCGTTTCGCGCTGGCGGGGAGCAGGCGCTGCGCGATCCCGGCCGTCCGCCGCGCGGGTTGCTGGTTGTGGGCGCCAGGCGCGGCGGCCCCTCTGGGCTGGCAAGTTCCCCCGGGGGACCGCCTGGAGAACCGCCGGACGCGTTTGGCGCGGCGCGGCGTCGGATTGCGGCGCTTGAGCGCAGGGTTGGCCAGCAGGCGCTGGAAGCGGATTTTTTAGCGCAAGCCTTGCAGCTCTTGGAGACCTCACGCCAGCCGCGCGTTCGGACTGGCGCGCGGGCGTCTTTGGCCTCGTCGGGGCCTGGGCGCGGCGGCAAGGCGGACTGACGGTGTCGCGGATGTGTGGATTGGCGGGTGAGAGCCGGGCGGGCTATTACCGCCATTGGCGCGCCCGCGAGCCGCGCGAGGAGGAGATGGATTTGCGCGATCGGATCCAGCGTCTGGCGCTGGCCCATCGGCACTACGGCTATCGGCGGATCGGCGCGCTATTGCGGCGCGAGGGTTGGTGCGTCAACCACAAGCGGGTGCTGCGTTTGATGCGCAAGGACAATCTGCTGTGCCTGCGCCGGAAGGCCTTCGCGCCGGCGACGACGGACTCGCTGCACGGCTACAAGGTCTATCCCAATCTGGCACGGCGCCTGGAGACCACGGCCATCAACCAGCTCTGGGTCGCCGATATTACCTATGTGCGCTTGGCCGAGGATTTCGTCTATCTGGCGGTGGTGCTCGACGCTCACAGCCGGCGCGTGGTCGGCTGGGCGATGGCCGATCATCTGAAGGCGAGCTTGGCGCTGGCGGCCCTGGACATGGCCTTGGCGGCGCGCGAGGTGCTTCCGGGCGCCATGGTGCACCACTCGGACCACGGTGTGCAAGGCGGATTCAATATGCCTGCGCCGACTATATCGCCCGGCTCGAGGCCCACGGCGTCCTGATCTCCATGAGCCGTATCGCCTGTCCCTATGACAACGCCATGGCCGAGAGCTTCATGAAGACCTTGAAGACCGAGGAAGTGGAGGGCCGCCCCTACCGCGACTTGGCGCACGCCAGACGCGATATTGGCGCATTCATCGAAGAGGTTTACAACAAGTACAGGCTCCACTCGGCGCTCGCCTACCTATCGCCGGAGGAGTTCGAAGAAACGATCATTACCCCAGGGGCCGCCATGCGGCAACCCCTGGCGTCACCAACTGCTTGTCCCTAGTTACTTTGTCTCAGCACGGGGGTGCAGTCCAAAAAAAAAATTTCTACTGATCTTCCGTAAATGGTACTGGGGACGGCTCCCTCCTGTATGGCATCGCTCATGTCGCTTCTTGGCTATACCCGGGAGTCGCAGCGTTCACGAATGACTTCCGTTGTACCCCCAACAAGAGAAATTCCGATATGGGCGCGGACGGTCTGCGTGGCGGCTATTGAATATCGTCTTGCGGTGGGTCCGGAAGATCGACTGCTTGAAGTATTTCGCCGTTCGCGCGGTCGAACAGTTTGATCGCACGCGCCGGTTCGAGTGCATCCGGATAGAGTACGAATCCGTCATGCTGTTGAAGGAAGGGCGTTGCGCCGCAGCTGGGAACTAAACATTCGGCCTTGCGCGCCGGACAGGTCTTGAATTGGCACATGCGGCCGAGATAGTGGTCGGTCCCGGGTTCGAACACGAAAATGTCGAGCTGATGGGAGGCCACGCCAAGACCGGTTTCCTCGAATATGCCCGGAAGCGCGCTGTTGATGCGCCGGCGCATTTCGCGCAACCGATCCCGACGGCCCAACCATACCGCGATATCGACATCGGCGCATTCATGCCATAGCGCAATTCCTGCGCGGCGGTAGCTTGAAAAACGCGGCAGCTCCTTCCACAACGATTTTGCGACCGATCCGAATAGCGCAACCGCTGCCACCTCGTCGAAGCTGACCAGGGTGGCGCTAGCGATGTCAGCCGCACGCCGGAAGAGCCTTTGCCGCTGGACCAAACGGCGGTTCGTCTCGGCAATTCCCGCAGGCGAGAGTTCGTATCGCTCGTGCTCGGCCTCAAAGGAATCGAAATCGTTGTCTTCGCGCCCATCGCTCATGCCGGCCACCGCTTCAGAGAATGCGATTACATCCTATCGCGGCCCATGGCCCGCGGCGACCTCGTCGTGGCCGGAATATTCGAGCGCATGCGCAGCGCGTCGCCAATGTGTAACTTTTAGCGGAGGCCCGCTTCGTCGAGTCGCTCGATAAGCCGGCCCGTCCTGTCATGCCGTGTGCGGATATCGCTAAGGCGGTGTGTAAAAGCTCCCTCTTTCCCTCGCGAGCGCGCTACCTCGCCAAGGTCGATGATGAGCGTGACCGCGCGTTCATAACCCGGTTGGTTGCGACGTGAGATCAGCTCTTCTACCTTCCGCCACGGTGCTTCGCCGCGTTCGGCCAGCAGGGCAAGATGCTGTTTCCTCGCTTGCGCCCGTTCCTTCTCCCGTCGGTGATTTTTAGCTGCCGCCTCTTCGATAGCTGCGCGTTGGTGTTCGGCGGCTATGCGTCGGGCCGCTTCGCGCAACGCGCCGGCAGAGCATTGCCCGCCGCCCGTGTCGAGGCCTTGCCCCATCGCGGCCATCTGCTGGCGCCGTAGCTCGGCGCCGAGATGGGGTTCGCCATCTTGGAGCCGCATCAACAGCGCAACCTTGTCCTCTTCGGGTAGTGAGCGGATGAAAGTCTCGGTGGCTTCACGCTCCGTATTGGCCGATGGCGCTGCCGAGCCATCACCAATTGCTGCCTCCACTAGGTCCGAACTGATCGCAAAGAAATCGGCGAACGCTTGCAGCGAGGCAGACAACGGAGCGATCCCGCCCAGTGGTTCTATCGCCTCGTCGTCAACCAAGCCGTTCTCGACCGCCATCAACCAAGTAAGGTAAAAGACGCGGAGATCCCCTGCATAATGTCGCCCCGCAGAGGTGCGAGCGCCGCCAACTGGCCAACGTCATCGCTCCAATCGTCCTGGTCGATCTCGTCACGCCAGATATCGACGATCGCATGGGGACCTGCGATCCACACATCGGCGCCCCCGTCGTCCACTAAGAATCGGTCCAGCGTTCGGACATCGATCAGACGCGCTGGCACCCGTATCGACAGACGCCGTACACCCCAGTTGGCGAGGTAGAGGAACAGGTCGAAATATTGTTCCATCAAGCCACGGGGGTCGCCTTTGAAATCTCCCCATTCGTATTCGTTGACGAAACCGGTAGCTGAAATCTCCGCGCGGGTTGACAGGGCGCGCAGTTCCGCCTGCTCAGCCGTGTCAAGCGGGCGGTCGACGGCTCGGAATTCGTAGTATTGGTATTCGCTCATGCCAGCCTTCAGCGTCCGCGTGGCCGAAGCTCTCGTTATGGCACAGCCATACAAATTGCGACATCCAGGATCGACGGAGGTCATGCACGTTGAATTTTACGCCGGTTCGTCGCGTTACGCATTTAGGCGTCGAATGTAACTGTCCAGGCGGCTCATCGATCTGCTAAGGAACGCCACCGCCAACGCCCGCCGATCCTATGCTATTAATGCTATATTAATTGCCCAGCGGCGCTATCCCGTTGACTTCAATATGATGATTGATAGACCCTTCGATGCCACCTACAGACACCTAATTTGAAGGGAAATATTTCGCCCGTTGACCGTGAATTTACGTCCCCCGCACACTAGACCCAAGTTGGCAATAGGCAGGGGTGAAAATTCGGGGCGAGTAGGTTCTATTTTCCGTTTTTAGTCACAATGAAGCCGGACGCGCCTTTACCTCTGGCCCGACGGACGGTGTAACCCTGGTTGCCCAAGCGAAAACCAGCGTCTTTTTCCAGTTTGGATAGGGCTTCCGCAAGCTTTTCTGCCACAGGGTCAGCCTTCTCGACTTTTTTACCAGTAACTTGACGCTTCAACCATTTAGCAAATACGGCATCAGCAAGGTCATCGCCCACTGATTTACGAAGCGTATTCAATTTAGTGGCTTGCCCCTTGTTCAGGGCGCTTTCATCAAATGCCATTGGCTCCGGGTCCCGAATTTTTAGGTAGAAAATTAAACTTGATTGGCCTTATATCCAAACATCACGAGTTATGTAAAGACCTTTACTGAACACGCGCAGCTTTGCTTACTGCACAAGCTGAACCGGGTGTGGGTCTGGTATGGAAAATCTAAGGCATTGATTTAGTGCGTTTTTTGTGTCGAGACGAACGGCCGAAAACGGCTATTCGTGACAATGGGCCGCTCCAAGGCAGGATTTTGTCACGACGGCAGGGTCGAGCAGGAG
>JAKZTB010000326.1:0-2678 GCA_047517345.1 Alphaproteobacteria bacterium | reverse complement strand
CCGCAAACTCGCCGAAGAAAGTTTGTCCCATGGTGCGCTGCATGATGCGTTGACCGGATTGCCGAACCGCGGGCTGGTTCTCGATCGCGTCAATCAAGCGCTGGCGCGGCAAACCCGTAACGAGGACCAGAACTTTGCCCTCGCGATATTGGATCTCGATCGCTTCATGATCGTCAACGAGAGCCTCGGCCATGCAGCCGGTGACGAGTTGCTGGTGTCGTTGGCGCGGCGTTTGGAAAAGAAAATGGCGCCGGGCAATACCTTGGCGCGCCTCGGCGGAGACGAATTCGCAGTGCTGCTGGAAGATATTCAATCCGTCGATCAAGTCAGGGAATCGATCCGGGATTTGCAGGATGCGATTTCGCAATCGTTCGGTATCAACGAACAAAAGATTTTCGTAACCGCGAGTATCGGCGTCGCCATTGGCGGACCGAGCTACAAACGGGCCGAAGAAGTCTTGCGAGACGCAGACCTCGCGATGTACCGGGCAAAAAAGGAGGGTAAAGCCGGGTTCCAGGTTTTTGACGAATCCAGGCATCGCGGTCCGATCGACTTACTGCAGATCGAAACTAATCTTCGTCACGCCCTCGATAACGACGGCATGCTCGCGCATTATCAGCCGATAGTGGACTTAAAAATAGGGACCGTTATCGGTTTCGAGGCTCTGGTAAGAATGTCGCACCCGTCGCGGGGCATTATACCGCCGGGTGAATTCATCGGCATCGCGGAGGAGACGGGACTGATCATTCCGCTGGGTGAGCGCGTTCTCGAAATGGCTTGCGCGACGGCGAGTGCCTGGCAGCAGCGGTTCGGGCTCAAGAACAAGCTTTCGATGAGCGTGAATTTTTCCGCCCGTCATTTGGCACAGGAGAATATTGTTAGCCGGTTGGAAAGCGTTTTGGAACGGTCGTCGCTGCCGCCGGAGGACCTCAAGATCGAAATAACAGAATCCCTGATCATGACCAATCCGGAACTTGCCGCGCAGACATTGGCGCGAATCAAGGAACTCGGCGTGACCCTGTCGCTCGACGATTTCGGGACCGGCTATTCCTCATTGAGCTATCTGCGCCGGTTCCCGATCGATACGTTGAAAATGGCCCGCTCCTTCGTCGGCCGCATGGACACAGACGAGCGCGACATGGAATTGGTCCGGATGATCATCATGCTCGCCCATACGCTTGGCATGGAAGTCGTTGGCGAAGGCATCGAAACGGAAAGCCAGGTGGAACTTCTGCGCGAGCTCAATTGCGAATTCGGACAGGGTTATTATTTCGCCCGCCCGCTGACCGAAGAGGTTGCCGTGGAAATGCTTTCCGCGCCGCCTATCTGGCGTTAAACACCGGGGTTTTCCGCAAACCAGCTTTTGGCTGTGATATGGTCGGCGGCATTGCGCCAAGAGGCCAACGCCGGGACAATCAATGAAAGAATGCAGCAAGTCGATAATGCGCCGGCTCGCAGAGCCGAATTTCGTCAATCGGTTTTTTCGGGGCGACGGGGTCGATATTGGCGGCGCACCCGACCCATTGGCGTTGTATGTCGAACTTTTTCCCTTGATGCGGAGTGTGAAAGTCTGGGATCTGCGAGACGGCGACGGCCAGACCATGGCCGGAACTCCGGACGCACACTACGATTTTGTTCATTCAAGTCATTGCCTGGAACATCTTCGCGACCCCGAAGAGGGATTGCGCAATTGGTTTCGAATACTCAAGCCGGGAGGCCATCTCATCGTCACGGTTCCCGACGAAGACCTTTACGAGCAGGGCCAGTTCCCCAGCACCTATAACGCCGACCACAAGTGGACGTTCACGATATTCAAGACGGAATCCTGGAGCGATAAATCTCGCAACGTGGTCGACATGATCGCAACATTAGGGGCGGCGGCAGATGTTCAGAAAGTCGATCTGTTGAACGCAACTTATCGCTATGGCCTGCCGCGGATGGACCAGACACTAACGCCGATCGCCGAGTTGGGTATCGAATTCGTGATACGAAAACGGATGCCGGAAGAAGTCGCGTTCGGCGGGCGTCGGCCTATTCCTGGAAAGGTGCCGGATAACGCGTTTCATTTGTTGACCGGTATTCGGCCGCAGGGACATAACTGATCCGATGTCCGAGGATTTCGATCGGGCCGTTGCCGATCATCGCCCCGGGTTGTTTGAGTCGGCCGCAAAGGTCTACCGGCAGATTCTAGCGACCGACCCCGAGCACGCGGACGCCTGGCATCTTTTAGGCCTGACACTGCATCAGCGCGGACAGAACGAACTTGCGATAGAGACCATCCGGCGCGCGTTGCTCCTCGATCCACGCGTTGCCAATTACCATAATAGCCTGGGCTTGACGCTTCATGCGGCGGGCGACGCCGAGAGTGCGGCGCAGGCGCTGCAAACCGCCGTCACGATCGAAAGCAACGATGCCGACGCGCAAAACAATCTCGGTATGGTTTACACCGAACTGCGGCGCTTCAAAGAAGCGGAGCATGCGCTTCGAAAATCGCTCGCCACCAACCCGGACCATCATGGAGCGATTTACAATATGGGCCGCGTGAGTCGGACCCGATTTCCTTGGACACAGAATTGGCTTAATCGAAGTGTCCAAGGAGGACCGGAACATGACCGATAATTTTGAGAAGAAAGTTGCTGTTGATGGGCCTGTGGTAAATGCGGGCGAGCTTGGCTCGT
>JAKZTB010000325.1:0-24452 GCA_047517345.1 Alphaproteobacteria bacterium | reverse complement strand
AGAAGCACCTGGGCCGCTACGTGACGGAGTTCTCCGGGCGGCACAACGATCGCCCTTCTGACACCATCGACCAGATGCAGGCTATGGCGTGCAACATGGTTGGGAAGCGGCTGCGGTATCGGGACTTAGTAGATGCCTGATCTCGCGGGAAAGAAGACGGCCTATTACGGATTCACTGGCCTTATCGAACCAGCGTCAGCAACGCGAATAGCTTCCGCCTTCAATCGCGCCGTCAATAATGGATGTGATGAAATCTATCTCTGCCTAAGTTCGATCGGCGGCTATGTCGCGGATGGCGTTTTCCTTTACAACCACATCATGAGCTTGCCGGCAAAGGTTATCATCCACAATACCGGCACCGTCATGTCCATCGCGGCAGCGTTTTACGTGGGTGCGAAATGTAGGTATTGCTCGAAACATGGGGTGTTTATGATCCATCCCACAGAAATGTCGCCACAGGCCAGTATGCGGGCGGAACAGCTTCAGTCATCTCTGACGGCGGCTCTGGCGGACGATCAGCGCACTGAAGATATCCTGCGCGAGCGCGCACGTATTCCCAATACGGTCTTGAATAACCGGCGTTTCAGAGAGGTCTATATCACGTCGGAGGAGGCGGTCGAATTCGGTCTCGCTCACGACGTTATCGAATTTTCTCTCCCAAAGGGGAACGAAATCTTTCAAATTTAGCTTCGCGCGCTGCACGTCTAGACCCTTTCATATCGCTGTACCAATATAAGCCTATACACGGGATAGAGACAATGAGTAAAGACGCTAGGAAGCCCGCACCACGCGGCCGCCCGGTCGAGAAACAGATGCCGGAGCCAATACCAGACACGCCGGAGAACATCGCGCGGGCACTACTGACAACGCCGCCCAAGAAAGATGGCGACTGGGACTATCTAAAGGAGCGCCGCCTGTCGGGCTCGACGCTACTCCGCAGGGAGCCGAAGAAGGACAAGTAGGCCAAGGCGCTCCGGGCCCACTGGTCACTTTTGTATATAATTCCCAAAGTTTTAGTCTCTAACCGTCTCGGCCGAAGGCTGGGTGTTATCCGTCGTGTTGGTAGATATTCAATCTGCCAATACCCTGCCAACACGGTTGACCTGCCCATCTAGCGTGCGTCCTAATTATCCTTTTATATCAATCAGTAAATGGTGAGCGCGACAGGATTCGAACCTGTGACCGTCTGATTAAAAGTCAGATGCTCTACCAACTGAGCTACGCGCCCATCGGCAATGCGCCGTGCAGGCGGCGAGAAAATAGGAATACTGCTGCGTCAGGTCAATGACCTTTTCGCGCTTTATCGCAAGGAAACGGTTTCGGTTTCGATTGTCTGCCCGAGCACATCGATCAAATGCTTAATCATGGCGCTGCCGGCGCGGAAACTATCGCCGCCGCTATCGGGTGCGCGAGCGATGCCGTGCCACGCCGGCTTGCGTGCTGCTTCGTCGAATGCCTTGATCGTAACGCCGAAACCCTGTTTCGGCGCCGCGCCGGACGCCTTTGGGCTCAGCAGGCTGTTTCGGCTCGATGACCAGAGTTTAAGGTTTAAATTGACACCGGTCCCTCGCGGTCCGCCGGCGTTTCCCGTAGGACGCCCGACGCCGCTACCGGCGCGCAAGCTGCCGATCGAACTGTCCAGGGGCGCCGCGCCGAGTAAGCGCTCCGTTTCCAGCCGAAGCGTAAAGTCAGGCCGATCATCGACGACGCTATACCCGGCCCGCGTCAGCGCCAGTTCCGCGACATCGCGCAATCGAAGATTAATATCGCTATCGTCGGCAATTTGCAGCTCGACTTTGGCGCCATCGGCTATAGGCCTGAATCCACTCGCCATCATCGCGGCTTCGCCTGTGCCCGGCGTTTGGCCAAACGATTGCTGAAACGCGACGATTGCAAAGATCAAAGCAATCGAGAAGATGAAAACATAGCTTTGTCGAAGCATCGAACGGCTCGTCATTTTCGGAAGTATTCTTTACCGGTTTACTGAAATATTGACTCGTAGGGAATAGGGCAAGCAGCCAGCGTTCGTCCTATTCCATTTGGAACTGCTCGACCATATCGCTCAGATGCGCCAAATCGAGAATATGGAGCGTTTGTTTTCCCCTTTTCACCAGGCCTTTTCTGGCGAGGTCGTTGAGAACCCGTGCGACCGTTTCCCGCGTCGTGCTCACGCGGCTGGCGATATCGCCGTGGATCGGAATTGGCTTGATTTTTGCCGTATTGTCTTCCTCGACGCTATCCTTCGCTAGCCTGAGGATTTCGGCATAGACCCTGTTGTTGGCGCCGAGCGTACTGAGATCCATGATCCGTTCGTTCGATGTCCGAATGATTGTCGCCATGCGAACCATAAGCAAGAGGGTAATTTCGGGTTGCTCGATCAGAAGCGAGTGGAAGATTTCCGGCGACATGATCGCCACGGTCGTGTTTTCCAGGGTAATTACCGTTGCCGAGCGCGGCTCGCCGTCGATCGCAGCCGTTTCCCCAAAATAGCCGCCTGCCGTAATTTCATCGAACGCGACTTCGCGCCCGGACAAGGAAAAATTCACCACGCGGACCCGGCCGGTGATGATAAAATAAACGTCGCGGGTCGTACTTTGGCGGTCGATAACCTGCTCTTGCGATGAATAAATACGCCAGGAACAGCGCTTTTCCAACATTTTCAACGAGTCTTTCGACAGGTCGGAAAGCAAAGAGATCCCAGAGAGTGTATTGGCCTGTTCAGCGGACATTCCGCGCTCCGCGTTAGGTAACTGGTTTTATGTTATCGCGGGAGGCTAGCGATTGCGAGCCCGTTGTATAGTTTCGTGAAATAGGACGGGCACGCGCTTAAGATGTATCCGTGTACGGTCGGCGCATCGCCAGGATATTATTTTCGGCTGGGATGCGTACGCACATCAACGCTGCATTCCCCAGCGAGAACACGATCGCAACGATCCAGTCCGAGAACGCCAAAGGCAAAATCGCCAATTCCAACGCGACGATGACGTAATTGGGATGGCGTAGCCACCGGTAGGGTCCGCGCGAGACGAGGGGGGCATCCGGAAGCGTGATTATCCGGGTCGTCCAGAATGTGCCGAGGCTCGCAATGACCCAGATACGTGCTGCTTGCAATAACAGGAATACGCCTAGCAGCCAGAAATTCGCATCCGCTTCCGACGGTACATGGAAGAATAAGACCCCCAACCACGCGCCATGCAACAGGACGATCGGCCAGTAGTGGCCGCTTCCGATCTCGACGCCACCTCGTGCGAGCAAACGTGCTGTATTACGTTTCGCGATGAATAGTTCGACGATCCGTTGGGCTGCCACAGCGAGTATCAGCCATTGTGCAAGGCCGAATGACTCCAGTGTCATGGCGAGTTCTCGAGAATAGAAAACCCGGCAGTAAATCCGGGCCCAAGCGCCGACAGGAGCATGCGGCCTTCCGCGCCCTCCACCAAACAGCGTTCCAGTACGAAGAAAACCGTCGCGGCCGACATATTCCCGTAATCCCGCAGGACCGCCTCGGCGTGCCGCAGCGCCCCCCGCGGTAGATCGAGGGATTCCGACATCGCCGACAATACCTTCGCGCCGCCCGGGTGCGGTACGAAATGGTCGATTGCCGCCATGTCCAAGCCAGTTCCAGCGAGAAACTCGTTGAGAACACTCGGAAGCTGATTGGTAACGAGTTCCGGAATATCGCGGCTGAACAGTACGCCGAAGCCGTCTTCCTGCAGTTCCCACCCCATGACATCCAATGACGCCGGCCATGTGTGTTCTCCGGTGCCGCAAATAGCCGGGCCCCCTTGCGCACAACTTTCAATTAACAAGGCGGCGGCGCCGTCGCCGAATAGAGCCGTTGCGACGATGTTGCTCTTCGACAGGTCGCGGCTGCGGAACGTCAGACCGGAAAGTTCCACCACGATAAACAACCACCGCGAACCGGGCGCTGCACGTACAAGGTCGGCGACACGATTCAGCCCCAACACGCCGCCGGCGCAACCGAGCCCGAAGATGGGGAGTCTTTGGATATTGCGCCGAAACGGCATTTCCTCGAGCAGAAGGGCGTCGAGGCTGGGCGTGGCGATCCCTGTCGTCGACACAACGGCAAGTCCGTCGATTTCTCCCGGTGCAAGACCCGCGCTGTCGAGGCAATCTTGCGCTGCGCGTTTGATCAAGGCGACGGCGTTTTCGAGGTAGAGGTCGTTCCTTTCTCGCCAGCCATGGTCGTACTGGTACCAATCCAATTCGACACAGGAGTAACGCGTTTTTATCCCGGAGTTTGCGTAGATCGTGCGCATTCGCTCGAACCCGCCGCTACGTCCGGCGAAGATCTTCCTGCTGGCTTCTTCCACGTCGTCCTGATGCAAGATGTAGGGCGGAACCGCCGTTGCCAGGGCTTTTAGACGAGGGGAAGGGGCTCGGTTCGCGTTCATTCGAGAGTGTGCCTAACTTGTTGCTTTCCAATATGGCATGGAACTTGTGGCGAAATCGTGTTGTTCCTGTGGAGACGCTTGTTTACCAGCCATTTCGTCATCATTTCTAGCGCGCAATTGCAGCGTCGATGGGAATGATATGGACGTAGAAAGGCGTGGCCATACGAAACACCGAACGTCGTAACGAAGCGAGACGCAGGCTGTTTCGCAGGCGCTTTCGCGTATTCCCAAGGTTGCGCGCCTACTTCTTCGCAGGTGTCCTCGTTACGACACCGTTGGCGGTGACGTTTCTTGTCGCGTGGTGGTTTGTCGGCGTCGTCGACGACTACATCGTTCCGCTGATCCCAGAAAGCTGGAACCCGGACCATTACCTCAAAGAAACCGTCCGCCTGGAAATCGGCTTGCCGGGATTGGGCCTCGTCGTCTTTCCCATTGCGATAACCTTGATCGGCGTCCTTCATCCGGAGCGGAGGTTAACGATCGCCGCATCGCGCTCGAACAGATAAAGCAAGGTCCTGAGCGCCGTTCCGCGCTCGCTTTCGAGATCGGGATCCCGTTCCAGAATCAATGAGGCATCGTCGCGGGCGACCGCCAGCAGGTCCGCATGAGCGGCCAGGTCGGCGAGACGAAATTCCGGAAGGCCGCTCTGCCGGGTGCCGAGGACCTCGCCGGCACCGCGAAGGCGCAAATCCTCTTCGGCGATGCGAAAGCCGTCTTCCGTGTCGCGCAGAATGCCAAGCCGCGACCGGGCCGTCTTGCCGAGCGGCTGCCCGTAAAGCAGGAGACAGTTGGATGCTTGCTCGCCGCGCCCGATCCGGCCGCGTAGCTGGTGGAGCTGTGCGAGACCGAAGCGCTCCGCATGTTCGACGACCATGATCGTGGCGTCCGGAACGTCGACACCGACTTCGATGACCGTTGTCGCGACGAGGATACGCGCGTCGCCCTCGGCGAAACGTGCGACGGCGGCGTCCTTGTCGGCGCTTTTCATGCGGCCATGGACAAGTGCGACAACGCTTCCGAAACGGGCCGAAAGCGACGCAAAGCGGGCCTCTGCCGCTGCCATATCCGACACTTCGCTCTCCTCGACCAAGGGACAGACCCAATAGACCTTGGCGGATTTCTCAAGCGCGCGCGCCACGGCGTCGACGACTTCCGGAAGTCGTTCCAAGGGCAAGGTTCGGGTATCGACCGGCAGCCGACCGACCGGTTTTTCGGTCAGGCGGGAAACTTCCAGGTCCCCATAGGCGGTCAACGTCAGTGTTCGAGGGATCGGCGTTGCCGTCATGACCAAAACATCGACGCCGTGTCCTTTTTCGGCCAGCGATAATCGTTGATGAACGCCGAAACGATGCTGCTCGTCGATAATGGCGACCATGAGATCTTTGAATTCGACACCGGTTTGAAAGAGCGCATGCGTGCCGACAAGGATATCGATCTCGCCCGCGACGAGCCGATCCAGTTTCTCTTGGCGCGCCTTTCCCTTGTCGCGGCCGGTCAGAAATTCGCTCCGCACGCCCGAACCTTCCAACAGCGTCTGAAGTGTTGCGATATGCTGTCGCGCGAGAATTTCGGTTGGGGCCATCATCGTTGCCTGGCCGCCGCATTCCACGGCGCTCAACATCGTAAACAGAGCCACGACGGTTTTGCCGCTGCCCACATCGCCTTGCAATAGGCGCAACATGGCGCCCGGCGCGGCCAAATCGGCGCGAATTTCCCGAAGCGCTGCTGTCTGCGCATCGGTCAGCGTGAAGGGAAGGGACTTCAAAACCGTTCGCGTCAGTCCGCTGTCGCCTCGCAGGCTGCGGCCCTTCGCCCGTTTCTGCCGAGCGCGCATGATCGCGAGCGTCAACTGATTGGCGAGCAGTTCGTCATAGGCAAGTCGCGCGCGTGCCGGTGTCTGTGCCTCCAGCTCCGCCGCATCGCCCGGCGCGTGTGCCGCGATCAATGCCGTTTTCCAGTGTGGCCATTTCTGCTGTTCGCGATGGGCGGGATCGAGCCATTCGGGAAGGTTCGGCAAATATTCCAGCGCTTTCGAAAGCGCGCGAGACAATGTTTTCGGGTTCAGCGAAGCGGTCAGCGGGTAAACCGGTTCGACACGCCGTATCGAGTCCGCTTCGTCCACAGTGACGATATGGTCCGGATGGGTCATCTGAACCTCATCCCGGTAGTTTTCGACGTGCCCGCTTACGACACGGGTTTCCCCGATTGGCAGGATCTTTTCCAGGTAATCCGGCCGCGCATGGAAAAAGACCAAGGTGATCTGTCCTCTGTCGTCCGAGCATCTGACACGGTAGGGCTGCCGTTTCGTCGGCGGCGCGGCATGGCTTTCGACATGGACCGTGATCGTGGCGATTTTTCCGGGTATTGCCTCCGCAATCGACGGCGAATACCGGCGGTCGACGATTTCGCGCGGGAGAAGCCACAGCACGTCGATAATCTTGGGTCCTGCAAGATTTTCGACCAGCTTGGCGTTGCGCGGCCCTATACCCGGCAGACCGGTAATGGGAGAAAAGAGTTTGAACAGGACTTCCGGGCGCAAATTAGGTCTCCGGCGGCGTGTTCTGTATTTTGCACCGCCCTTGCAGTTTACGGAGACGGCGCGGTGAAAGGAATTGGCTTATTACGGATTTACCGCGGCGGCGACGGAGGTTATATCGTTGCTGTTGCAAGGAGCCCTTCATGACCCAGTCTGATACCGAATTGGACACCCGCCGCAAGCGGCTGAAGTTTCGAAGCTGGCACCGCGGCATGCGCGAAATGGATCTTCTGGTCGGGCGGTTCGCGGATCGCAATCTCGACGTCTTCTCCGAACGGCAGCTCGACTTGTTCGAGGCGCTGTTGCATGAAACCGATCCGGATATGTATGGCTGGATCACCGACCGCCAACCGATCCCGCAAGACTTGGATCACGACGTCATGCGGCTACTGAAGAGATTTACGCTGAGCGCCGGCAGAGATTGACGACACTTGCGGAAAAATTAGCGCGTCCGGGGCGGATAACCGTTACCGGCGCGCCGGAGGGATGCTCGGCGATCGAGATTGCCCGGCTTGCCTTCGATGCCGGCCTGGTTCTGCATATCGCCCGTGACGATGCCGCGATGTCGCGAATGGCGGGTGCGCTGTCGTTCTTCGCGCCGGAACTCAACGTTTTCGCCTTTCCCGCGTGGGACTGTCTGCCCTACGACCGGGTATCGCCAAATAGCGAAGTCGTCGCCCGCCGACTCGACGTATTAACGCGTCTCGCGGCGGACGACATCGCCGCACCGCATATCGTCCTGTCGACCGTCAGCGCTGCGCTCCAAAGAGTGCCACCCCGCGCGGCCTTCGAGGCATCGATGTTGAGCGGGTCCATTGGCACGCAGATTTCGCAATCCACGCTTATCACGTTCTTCGAGACCAACGGCTATGTCCGTTCGGGTACGGTCCGCGAAGCCGGCGAATACGCGCTTCGCGGCGGGATCGTGGATATTTTCCCGCCGAGTTCCGCGTCGCCGCTGCGGCTCGACTTCTTCGGCGACGAACTGGAAGGCGTACGCTCCTTCGACGCGATGACGCAACGGACCGAAGATCGTCTGGACGGTTTCCAGTTTGGACCGGTCAGCGAAGTCTTCCTCGACGACGATAGCATCAAACGGTTCCGTTCGGGTTACCGAAGCCAATTCGGCGTCACCTCGAACGATGACCCGTTGTACGAGTCGATAAGCGCGGGGCGCCGCTACATTGGCATGGAACATTGGTTGCCCCTGTTTCACGACGGGTTGGAGACGCTGTTCGATTACCTGCCCGAGGCGATCGTTTCCCTCGACCAGGATGCGGACATCGTGGCGACCGAACGTTTCGAGATGATCGCCGACTATTTCGATGCCCGGCAATCGATGTTGAATGTTCCGGGCAGCAAAGCGTCCGAGGAATCTGCGACGGTATACAAACCCGTGCCCCCGAGGACGTTGTTTATCGAACAGGACGAGTGGGCGGCGTTGCTGCGCGCGCGCGCGGTCGCCGCCTTCACGTCATTCGATGCGCCAGTGTCGAGTGCCTCGGCGCAGGGGAACTTCGATGCGGGCGCGCGTCGTAGCGTCGATTTTACGGAAGCTCGCAAGGCTGCGGGCGGTAATTTTCTGGATGTGGTCGCGCAACGGCTGTACGGGGAAGGATCGCGCCGCATTCTTGTAACGGGGCACAGTGTGGGCTCGCGCGACCGGCTTGGTGCTCTGCTTTCGCAGCACGGTGTCCCGGTGGGCGGAACTGCCGAAGACTGGCGCAGCGTCCTGCTGCAGGAACCGGGCCGGTTATCGCTTGCATCGCTCGATTTGGACCGGGGTTTCATGCTCGACGATGTCGTGGTCTATACCGAGCAGGATATTCTCGGCGAAAGGCTTTCACGCCCCGTCCGGCGCCGGCGCCGGGGCGAGGAATTCCTGACCGAGGCGTCGAGCCTGTCCGAAGGCGACTATGTCGTGCATGTCGATCATGGCGTAGGCCGGTTCGACGGGCTGGAGCCGCTTCAAGTCGGCGGTGCCCCGCATGACTGCCTTCGCGTCCTCTATCACGGCGACGACAAGCTGTTCGTTCCGGTTGAGAATATAGAAGTTCTCGCGCGGTACGGATCCGAAGATGCCGTCGTACAGCTGGACCGATTGGGCGGGCAGACCTGGCAGGCCCGCAGGGCGCGCGTCAAGGATCGCATTCGCGAGATCGCGCACGAACTATTGGCCGTCGCGGCAAAGCGGGTTTTGTCGAAAGGCGCGACGATCGCCGTGGAAGACAATGCGTTCCAGGAGTTTTCCGCGCGCTTCCCTTATGACGAAACCGACGATCAATTGAACGCGATCACGGACGTTCTATCCGACATAGCCTCCGGGCGCCCGATGGATCGGCTGGTCTGTGGTGATGTCGGATTCGGCAAGACGGAGATCGCGCTGCGGGCGGCATTCGCAACGGCGATGGAGGGCTATCAAGTCGCCATCGTCGTGCCGACGACGCTATTGGCGCGGCAGCATAACGAAACCTTCGTCGAACGGTTCAAGGGACTTCCGGTCCGTGTCGCTCAGCTGTCCCGCTTCGTGACGGGCAAAAATGCGGCGAATGTCCGCTCGGAATTGGCTGACGGCACGCTCGATATCGTTATCGGCACGCATGCGTTGCTCGGCGACACGGTGAAATTCCAAAGGCTGGGGCTGATCGTTATCGACGAGGAACAGCATTTCGGCGTCACGCAGAAGGAAAAGCTGAAACGGTTGCGGGCGAACGTCCATGTCCTGACATTGACCGCGACGCCGATTCCCCGAACCTTGCAAATGGCGCTGTCCGGCGTTCGTGAGATGAGCATCATCGCAACGCCGCCGGTCGACCGATTGGCAGTGCGCAGCTTCGTTCTACCCTACGATCCCGTCGTCGTTCGCGAAGCCATCATGCGCGAGCACCATCGGGGCGGACAGACCTTCTATGTCTGCCCGCGCGTCGCGGATATTCGCCATGTCGAACGGCGTTTGAAAAATATGGCGCCGGAGCTGCGCATCGCCGTCGCACACGGGCAAATGGCGGCATCCGACCTCGAAGCGGTAATGGCGCAATTCAGCGACGGCGGGTCCGACGTCCTGCTGTGCACGCAAATCATCGAATCCGGGCTCGATCTGCCCAGGGTCAATACGATGATCATTCACCGGGCCGATATGTTCGGACTGTCGCAGCTCTACCAGCTTCGCGGAAGGGTCGGGCGCTCCAAGATTCGCGCCTATTGCTATTTCACGGTGCCGCCGGGCCGGCGCCTTACACCGGCGGCAACGCGTCGCCTGGAAGTGATGCAGACGCTCGATACGCTGGGCGCAGGGTTCTCGTTGGCGAGTCATGATTTGGACATTCGCGGCGCCGGCAATTTGCTTGGCGACAAGCAATCGGGACATGTCCGGGAAGTTGGCGTCGAACTCTACCAACGGATGCTCGAGGAAGCGATCGTTTCCGCGCGCAATGATGGCGAGACGACAGAGGAAGTCTGGACGCCGCAGATCACGATCGGTACGCCCGTGCTTATTCCCGACAATTATGTAGAAGACCTTACGGTGCGGCTCGGGTTATATCGGCGATTGTCGAATTTGGCCGATTCCAGCGAGATCGACGCCTTCGCCGCCGAACTGGTCGACCGGTTCGGTACGTTGCCCGAGGAAGTCGAAAACCTGCTTGAGATTATCGCGGTCAAGCAACTCTGCCGGCGCGCCGGGGTCGAGAAGCTGGACGCCGGACCGAAGGGCGCTGTACTGGCCTTTCGCAACAACGAGTTCGCCAATCCGGAGGCGTTGATCGGTTATATCCAAACGTACAGTGCGACGATCAAACTGCGTCCCGATCACAGGGTGGTTTGTATGTACGATTGGCGCCGCGCGAGCGACCGGATTTCAGGCGTCCGAAAACTTATGCGCAAGCTGGTAGAAATGGCGGAAAATTAGCACGCTGCCGCAGCTATTTCCTGGGATGCGATCTCAAAAATCGGAAAGAACGCCTCCGGTTCCTGCGCGCCGGAAAGAGCGTATTGGTTGTTTATGATGAAGCAGGGTACGCCCTGAATACCGAGGCGGCGTGCCGCGCTGTCTTCCTGCCGGACTTCGTTGAGGTTTTCGTCGCTAATTAGATACTTCGTCACGATTGTTTCGTCGAATCCCGCCTCAACGGCAACTTCGATCAGACAGTTTGTCTCGTCTATCGCGCCGCCTTCCACGAAGTAGCGGTGGAACAGGCGTTCGATGATCGTATCGGATTGCGGCGTACCATTCGTGAAACGGATGAGACGATGCGCCTGCAATGTATTCGGCGTGCGCGTAATTCGATCGAAATCGAAGTCAATGCCGACCGTCGATCCGACCTTACGGATATTTTCGTAGAGCTGTCTTGCGCGTGCAGCACCGCCGAACTTTAGGGTCAGGTAACGCCCCCTCTCGATACCTTCCAAAGGCATGTCCGGGTTCAATTGAAATGTGCGCCACCGGATCGTCGCATCGTGTTCTCGTCGTTGTTCAAGCGCGCGTTCCAACCGCCGTTTGCCTATATAGCACCATGGGCAGATCGGATCGGAATAGATGTCGATTTCCATGTCCGGGTTTTCTGAAAAAAAGATCGTTTTGACTGGATTGTAAAATTATCGTTGAGTTTGGAACCAATCGGTTATGTGAGGTTTTCTCGGGCGCGGGCGATTAGATCGCCCACGGACTCGCCTTGCGTTGCCGCGATTGCGCCACTTTGCAGCCAAAGCGATGTGGCCAACGGACTGCCGTCCGGGAGCTTGAATTCGCTGTTCTGAAGGACGCCGGTGATCCTGTTGGTGGCCTGTAGCGCTTCGTATTCTGCCGCACCGGGAAGGAGCACGCAAATATCGATCGTTCCCAGACGCGCCGCCAAATCCTCGACCCGCACCAAGCCGGAAATCCAGTCGGCGGCCTGTTGCATTAGAAAGTCGGCGTCTTCCGATTGATCGCCGAGCCCCGCGGCAGTTTGGATCGAGAACAAGGCAAGTGACAGTTTTCTGCGCCGTCGAACACCGAACTCCAATAGGTGCGCTAGGTGATTGCGTAAGAAACTTTCCGAATACAAACCGTTCAGGGCGTCAGCCGTTGCGGCCTGGAGTGTTGCGGTTAAGGGGCCATGCAGGTTCCAACGCAACCGCTGCCGCCTGACTAAAAACTTTAGTCCCGCCGATATTTCCTCGATATCCGGCGAAAACGCTACAACCATGCTCGCTCCCTGAGCGTAAGGCGCGTCACCGACACTCGCGGCGTCGCCTCTTGCCGCGACGAGCACCGGAAGGTTGAACAAGCGCGGATTGTTGCGGATATGCGCGCAGAGAAAAAGCGCCTGATCCATCGGCTCATCGTCATCTACAGCGATTATCGCCGCATCGTATGTTTCCTCGGCGACACGCGCACCAGCCTTGAAATAATCCGGTTCGAACTCCGGTTTTAGCTCCGACGACGCCAAGGAGTCTGCCAATGCGCTGATGGATGCGCTTTCCGTCCCGACGAAAAGGACGCGGCAATTCTTTGCGTCGACGTCATGGACGCCGGCGATTTCGATCTCGACGCCGGCTTTTCCAGCACTCAATAATCGCCGCCGAAATTCGGAATGCATCGTTGAAAGTCGAATGAGAGGCTGCAATCGGGCGAATATAATCTCGTCCGGGGCTTTCGCAGGAAGTATGTCGTCTAAACCCGCGTCGAACCCCTCTGCCACGAATGCTGCGGAGGCGTCGCTGGACAACATGATGATAGGGATATGCAGCGTCGCTTCGTTTCGTTTGAGGCTGCGAACGACTTCGAAGGCATCGACATCGTCGAATGCACCTTCGATGAGAACGAGATCCGGTTGCCGGTCGCCGACATAGTTTTGGACGTCGAGGCCGCTTGAAACGGCAAGTCCCGCATAATCAGCTGGTCTCAGCATCTCCACTCTGGCCACCGCGGCAGCGGCGTTACCCCCTGCCACCACGACATTTGTTAGGCTCGCCATGGCTCTCCGTCCATGCTAACGGCGTGTACAATTATTCACCGGCAGCATCTTGACTGTTATCATTTCGCACCAAACCATAGCCGAGGTCCGCGGTACGGTGCGAGCAAAAACAACCAACGCTATTCGGAGCAATAAACGTGAGCGATCAACAGACGCCTTTTGAAGTCGGGTTGGACAAAGGCGACGCGAATTATAAGGGACTTTCGCCGTTGAGCTTCCTGAAGCGCAGCGCTCACGTCTATCCCGGGAAGGTCGCGGTTATCCACGGCGCCAGACGTTATACCTATGCCGAATTCTATGCACGTTGCCGCCGTCTGGCATCGGCGCTGGCGGCGCGCGGAATCGGTGCGGGCGATACCGTCGCTGTGTTGGCGCCGAATATTCCGGAAATGCTGGAGTGCCACTTTGCGGTCCCGATGCTGGGCGCCATCCTCAACGCGATAAACATCCGTCTCGACGCGGCGACGGTCGCGTTCATCCTGGAACATGGCGAGGCCAAAGCGGTCATCACGGACAAACAATTTTCGTCGACCATGTCCGATGCGTTGAGCCGCGTCCCCGAGAAACCGTACACGGTCGATATCGACGATGTCCTGGCGCCCGAAGGCGACCTGATCGGCGACACCGAATACGAGGCTTTCATTGCCAAGGGCGATCCGGAATTCGCCTGGGACAGCCCAGCCGACGAATGGACGACAATCGCGCTCAACTACACATCGGGAACCACGGGGTCGCCTAAAGGCGTGCTTTACCATCATCGCGGCGCCTATCTGAACGCTATCGGCAATGCGATGACGATGGGTGTGAATTCGCGGTCGCGTTACCTGTGGACTCTGCCGATGTTCCACTGCAACGGCTGGACATTCACATGGGGCGTTACCGCCGTGGGCGGCACCCATGTCTGTCTCAGGGAAGTCGATCCGGCGAAGATTTTCTCGCTGATAGAGGAACACAAAGTCACCCACATGTGTGGCGCGCCGGTTGTGCTTACAGCGCTTATTCATGCGCCTGACGACGTAAAACGTCGAATCGAGCATGGCATCGACATCGCTACCGGTGGCGCGGCACCGCCCAGCGCCGTCATCGAAGGCATGGAATCGCTGGGGTTCACGGTGACCCACCTCTACGGCATGACGGAATGTTTCGGTCCGTCGACGGTATGCGTGTGGCAACCCGATTGGGAGTCGTTACCGCTTGAAGAGCGCTCCTTGAAGATGGCGCGGCAAGGCGTCAACTACATGACGCTGGAGGACCAGGCAATCCTCGATCCGGAAACCATGCAGCCAGTGCCCGCCGACGGTGAGACGATGGGTGAGCTGATGCTCAAAGGCAACACGGTCATGAAGGGTTACCTGAAAAATCCGGAAGCGACCGAGGCAGCCTTGCTGGGCGATTGGCTGCATACGGGCGATCTCGGTGTCATGCACGCCGACGGTTATATCGAAATCAAGGACCGTTCCAAGGACATCATCATCTCGGGCGGCGAGAACATCTCCAGCCTCGAAGTGGAAGAAGCGCTTTACCGGCACCCGGATATCATGGAGGCGGCCGTTGTCGCAGCGCCGCACGAGAAGTGGGGCGAGACACCGTGTGCGTTCATTGCCCTGAGACCCGATACCGAGTCGATCTCCGAGCACGAAATCATTGATTTTTGCCGCGATAACATGGCGCATTTCAAATGCCCAACGCGCGTCGTTTTCGGCGACCTTCCGAAGACGTCGACCGGCAAAATCCAAAAGTTCGTGTTGCGCCAAAGGGTAGGTGGTACCGCATGATCCGCCCTCTCGAGAACCGTCACGCGATTGTCACCGGCGCATCCAGCGGCCTGGGGCGGCATTTCGCGCTGACCTTGGCGAAAGCCGGCGCCAAAGTCGCCGTGGCGGCGCGGCGGAGCGAACGGTTGACGGAACTGGTCGAAGAAATAGCGGCGATCGACGGCCACGCTTTGCCGGTTTCGCTAGACGTGACCGATCCAAAAAGCGTTTCCGGCGCAATCGAGGTCGCGGAAACCGAGCTCGGGCCAATTCATATCCTGGTCAACAATGCCGGCGTCACGATGGCAAAAATGGCCCTGGATATCGACGAGGACGACTGGGATGCGGTTGTCGGCACGAATTTGCGGGGCGCCTGGCGGGTCGCGCAGGAAACCGCCCGTCACATGAAGCGGTTGGGACATGGCGGCAGCATCATCAATATCGCCTCGATTTTGAGCTTTGGCGTCACGCGGCAGTTGTCGACCTATGCGATCAGCAAGGCCGGCATCGTGCAGATGACCAAGGCGCTTTCGGTCGAACTGGCGCGCGACAATATTCGGGTCAACGCAATTGCGCCGGGCTACATCGAAACCGACTTCAACCGGGAATTCTTCGCCACGCCGCGCGGCAAGGAGATGATCAGCCGAATTCCGCAACAGAGGCTCGGCCAGCCGACCGATCTCGACGGGGCGCTGCTGCTGCTCGCCGGCGACGGTTCGGCGTATATGAATGGCAGCGTAATTACGATCGACGGCGGACACACCTTGCCGCTCGTCGGATAACTTACTTCAAAGACTCCGGAGAACCTCATGATAGATTTCACGCTTTCACCGCAGGTGGAAGAGACCCGGCTGCGCATCCGTGACTTCGTCGAGAAGCACATCATCCCCCTCGAGTCCGATCCGGAGGCTTATGACGAGCACGAGAACATCGCGATGGAGCCGATGGAACGACTGAAATCGATGGCAAAGTCGGAAGGCCTTTGGACTTTGTCCTTGCCGATCGAGGATGGCGGACTAGGCTTCAACGTTGTCGAGATCACGGCCTGCTACGAGGAAATGAACCGGTCGATCTTCGGTCCGGTCTGCTTCAACGCCTCTGCGCCCGACGACGGCAATATGCGGGTCCTGAGTCAAGTCGCGCGGCCGGATCAGAAGGAAAAATGGCTTAAACCGATCGCCGACGGCAGCATCCGCTCCTCGTTCGTCATGACGGAACCGTCTCCCGGCGCGGGATCGGACCCCAGCGTGATGAAGACGACGGCGACGAAGCAGGGCGACAAATGGATCATCAACGGCCGTAAATGGTTCATCACCGGCGCCGCGGTCGCACAGCATTTCATCTTGATGGCCAAGACATCGGAGGATGCGCGGCGCGGGCTGACCGCTTTCCTGTTTCACGCCGATAACCCCGGCTGGCGGATCGTGCGCCGCATCCCGATCATGGGACCGGAGGAGCATGGCGGCCATTGCGAGATCGAATTCGACGGGATGGAAATTCCCGACGAGGACCGGCTGATGGAAGTCGGCGAGGGGCTGAAATTGACCCAGATCCGGCTCGGCACCGCGCGGTTGACCCACTGCATGCGTTGGCTCGGCCTGTCGCGCCGCGCCATGGAGATCGCCAAGGAGTATGTCGAGAGCCGCGTCAGCTTCGGCGAAACGCTCGCCAGCCATGAAGGCGTGCAATGGATGATGGGCGAAGTCGCCATGGCCATCGAGATCGGCCGCCTGCTGACCATGCGCGCCGCCTGGAAACTGGACCAGGGCGATTTTGCCCGCAAGGAGGTCTCCATGGCCAAGATCCAGGTCGCCGATACCTTGCACTTGGCCGTTGATTCGGCGATCCAGCTCAATGGCGCGCGCGGTTACTCGAAGGATACAGTGCTGGAATGGATCTACCGCTACGCGCGGCAGGCGCGCATCGTCGACGGCGCCTCGGAAGTGCACAAAATGGTGCTCGCCCGCAACTACTTGAATGAAGGCAACGACTTCTGGGGTTGGCGTTAATCGTGGTGTCTACCAGCCGTTGATCCGGTCCCACTCGTCAATAACTTTGATGCCATCAACGATGTGGTAGCGGTCGTAGGCGGCAGCGGTTATGCAGGCGTGGTTCGGCAGGACGCGGACCAGACTGCCAACGGGCAAGCGCGCGTAGTCGCTCTCGTCGTCGACGGGGATGACGCCGTGCTCTTGGCTCACCTTTGCGACGTTTAGTCTCTCCAGCGGCGCCATCGTCGCCGCGTCGCACAGGCTGCCGTAGCCGACCTGCGGCCAACGCGCGTTGGCGCTGATATCCTTGGACAGCGCCAACGCGCCGGCGTCGATGACGATCTGGCCGATATGGCGGTTGTGTGCGATGACGCTGGCGAGCACCGAAAGAGCCAAATCCTCGCGCGTACAAGCGTTGCGCGCCAACTGATCGAGGTCGAAGAATACGAATACGCCTGGCCGCATTTCCGTCAGACCGTCGAAATTATCGCCATGAACGGCTGTCGGCGTGGAACCGGCGCTAACGACGGGGCAGGGAAGTCCCGCGTCTCTTAGGCGGCTGGCGGCTTGTACGACGGCAAGGCGTTCTTCCTCGGCGATCTGCCTGATACCGTCGACGCTGTCGGCTCCGTAGGAATGACCGCCATGGGTCAGGACGCCCGCAAGTTCCGCAGTATTTGAACTGTTGATGATGTTACCGATTTCGATCGGGCCCGCGCTGTCCGCCAACAAACCGGTCCGCGCATCGCCGGAATCGATCTCGATCAGGACCTTGAACCTGACCCCGTGGTTCGCCGACGCAATCGCGGCGGCCGTGTCCACGCTGTCGGTCAGGATTTTCAAATCCGCGCCGCGCGACATCAGCGCCGCCGCTGGCGTCAGCTTCGCCGGCACTATGCAGACGGCATAGGTGATATCGCTGAACCCACGGTCCAGGAAATATTCGGCTTCCGCCAGGGTCGATACCGTTATCGCGCCGCTGTGCCCCGTCGTCGCGAGTTCCGCCACGCGAGCCGATTTCGCCGTCTTCAGATGCGGCCGCAGTGCGATCCCATTCGCGCGCATCTTTTCCGCCATACGCTGCGTATTGCGCGTGACGATAGCCTTGTCGAGGATCAAGGCCGGCGTATTGAGCGATGTCAGGTCCATAAAGCGTCCCTCTGCTGCGCCGCGGCAAAATTCGCCATGTTTCCAATCATGGTATACTGGGCACTCCCGAATGCCCACCGGGGACGGCACGCCGGGCCGAGGTAATCGTACCCGCTAGAGGAGGTAACGTCCGATGGAACTCGGCGAAACGCTCGCGGCAGTCAATCTTGCCGGCCTCATCATCGTTGCCTTTATCGGATGGAACGCGATAAAGGCGACGAAACAACAGGTTATGGAACTCGTGAACCGGGACCTTGCGGAAGTCCGGCGCCAGATCCGGACCTCGATGAAGAGCCTCGATCGTGTCCAGGATCACGTGGCCGACAACCGCGAGGATATCCTCAAGATCGAAGTCAATATGGCCAGCATGCAGGACGAGTTGGAATCGATGAGTCGCACACTGGACGCCTTCGCAGCCGTCCAGCAGCCGAACAGCGAGAGCGCGGATGATGAAGCGGAAGGCGGAGGCGTGGAACAGCGGCACTTGTACGAGTAGGCCTACTGATTTGCGACGATCTTGCGTTCGATAAACAATGAGAAATAACCGCGGTACCGGCGCTGCAGTTCCGGTCGCTCCCAATCCTTGCCCGTAATTTTTCCGAGGCTCTCGGGCGCGCGGCAATTGCAAACCATTTCCAGGCTTTCCTCGTCGTCCGTCATGGCATAGTCGAAGGTCAATTCTTCGCCGGCGGCGACGTCGCGCATCGCCACGAAAGCGATCTGCCCCTCCAGGCCGACATTCGGGGCGCAGGAATGATTCAGATGCATCATGCCGCCTTCTCGCTCGGCTTCGATCGCCGGGCCGATGAACAATTCGTCGTCGATCTATATTTCACTCGGCCCCAGAATTTTACCGACCCTGTCGCGCGCCGCCGCCGTCATCACATAGCCGCCTTTCACGACGACGGTTTCACCGGCCGAAATCGGTTCCGCCGCGAACAATCCGCGCCCTTCTATGGCACTGGCGCGTTTGTCGGTTTTCGGGGAAAAATAGTTGAAGTTCACCGGCAAGGGACTCGGCATTAAGTCTCGCAAAGCACGGGGAACGCGGCCTTGGCGATCTCGAGGAGCCGTATATCCTGACGATACGGGCCCACGATCTGGACGCCGATTGGCAGACCTTTGGGTCCGGTATTCGTGGGGACTGTCACGGCGGGCGTATAGGTCCAGGTCGATAGAATGTTGAAGCAGGGATCGCCCGTATAGCCGAGGCCTTCCGGCGCTTCGTCCGGCGCGCTCGGCGTGAGAATGGCGTCGAATCCGGAAAACGCGTCTGCGAGCCAGTGGCGGCACGCCGCCAGTTGGTCGAGTGCGGTTTGATAGGCCTCGAAACTGACTTTTAAACCGGGCTTGAATCGTTTCTCGCGCAGGTCTTCGCTCAATTCTTCAAGGTGATGCGTGCGCTCGAAGGTCAACGCCCGGGGAAACTCGAACCCCGTGACAGTTTTCCCCAGAGCCTCGTAGCCGTCGAACGGCCCTTCGAGCGTCAGTTCGCTTACCGTTGCGCCAGCCTTTGCCAGCGTATCGGCGGCCGTTTCGATGACTCGTTGTGTCGCCTCGCTGGCCCTGTCCCAGAACATGGTGCGGCAAAGCGCGATCCGCAGGCCGTGAACCGGTGTATTTTCAAGCGTTTCGTCGTCGATGGCGAGGACGCCGGACCGGAACAACGCGATATCGTCGAGCGATCGGGCATAAAGGCCGACCGTGTCGAACGAGCGGGTATTCTCCTTAACGCCGGTGGCCGAAAACAGGCCATATGTAGGCTTGTAGCCGACGCAGCCGCAAAACGCTGCAGGACGAATGACGGATCCGCCCGTCTGCGTGCCGAAGGCGAATGGCACCATTTTGTCGGCAACCGCGGCGCCGGAACCGCTCGACGATCCGCCCGGTGTGTGCGCTGGATTGTGCGGGTTCCGCGTGGCGCCGGGATGGCGGCTCGCGAATTCTGTGGAAACGGTCTTACCCATCAGGACACCGCCCGATTGCAGGCTCAACGCAACGCAAGGCGCATCGATCGCAGGCCGATGACCTTCATAGATAGGCGATCCGTAGCCGGTCGGCATGGTTGCGGTATCGATGATGTCCTTGACGCCAAACGGCAGGCCGTGCAGCAGGCCGCGCTTGGGCCCCTTATCGAGGGTACGTGCCTGCGTGCGGGCTGCTTCCAGGTCGAAATGCTTCCAGGCGCGCACGTCCGCCTCACGCGCTTCGATCCGGCCGATACAGCTTTCGATCAATGCTTCAACCGTAAGGGAGCCGGAATCGATCCGCGTGGCGGCATCCGATGCGGACAGTTCGAAGGGTTCGATCATGGCAGGCTCGCTTTACTCATTTGAATGGATAGTTATCTTGTCACTGTACAACCATCGTTGGCCAGAATTTGTTCCCGCACGACACGCGGGATTGATCGCAGCGGCGTTGCCGGGCAATATCCGCCACCCGCTAGAGCCTAACAGGAATTAACAATGCCCCACAAAGCAGCGTCTTCGGCGCTTTCCCGCTATACCGTACTCGACTTGACCCGCGTGCGGGCCGGACCGACATGCGTTCGCCAACTCGCCGATTGGGGTGCCAATGTCATCAAGGTCGAACTTCCGGAAGCGCTCGACGCCGCGGAAGGGCTTGGCGGTAAACGGCATGGCCCCGATTTTCAGAACTTGCACCGCAACAAGCGCGCAATCACGTTAAATCTCAAGGACCCGGACGGTCTCGCCGTCTTCATGGAATTGGTCGAAATGGCCGATGTCGTCGTGGAAAACTATCGGCCCGACGTCAAAAACCGGCTCGGAATTGACTACGACTCTCTACGCGCCGTGAATTCGCGCATCATTCTGGGCAGCATTTCCGGATTCGGACAGGACGGCCCCTATGTCGGGCGTCCCGGATTCGATCAGATCGCCCAGGGCATGGGCGGGTTGATGTCGATCACGGGCGAGCCGGGGAAAGGGCCGATGCGCGTCGGAATCCCCGTCGCCGATCTCTGCGCCGGTTTGCTTTGTGCGCATGGGATCATGGTCGCCCTGCTCGAGCGGGAACATTCCGGCGAAGGACAATGGGTCGATTCCTCCCTGCTCGGGGCGCAAATCTTCATGCTCGACTTCCAGGCGGCGCGCTGGCTGATGGACCAAGATGTCGCGCCGCAGGCCGGCAACAACCATCCGACAAGCATTCCGACCGGCGTGTTCGAGACCAAGGACGGTTTTATCAATATTGCGGCCACGGGACAGGTCATCTGGGAGCGGTTCTGCACGGCGATGGACGCCGAGGACATGATGACCGATGTACGCTACGCCAACGGCGCCGCACGTTCGGAGAACCGGGATACGCTCAATGCGGAAATCAACCGCCGCACGAAGGAAAAGGACAGCGCGACCTGGATCGAGTTTTTCAATGAAGCCGGCGTACCCGCGGGGGAAATCAACTCGATTGACCAAGTGTTCGCGGACCCGCAGGTGAAACATTTGGAAATGGCGGAAACCGTGCATTCCGATGCGATCGGAGATATCGATCTGGTGGCGCAAGCGGTGAAATTACACCGGACGCCCAGCACGCTTGCGGTCGCCCCGCCGGAACGCGGCGAGCATACCGAGGAAATCCTGCAAGGGCTCGGTTACAGCGCTGAAGATATTTCCGGAATGCGCCGACGAAACGTCGTTTAGCGCACCGGAACACGTTCAGTTTGTTGCTGGAAATTTAGCCGAAAGGATCGACTGGTATGCTCACCGATAAAATGATCTCGGAAAAACGTGGCCCTATCGGCGTCATGACTTTCAACAACCCGAAACGCTTCAACGCGGTTTCCATGGATATGTGGGAAGGCGTAACCGAAATACTCGCCGATTTCCTGCGAGACGATGCAATCCGAGTCGTGATCGTGACGGGCTCCGGTGGGAAAGCGTTCGTTTCGGGCGCCGATATCTCGAAGTTCGAAGACGAACGCGCCTCGCAGGACGCGGTGGAAAAATATGCCGTTGCCGTCGACGCGGCCTATAACGGCTTACACCGTTTCCCCAAGCCTACGATTGCCATGATCGATGGGTACTGCATCGGCGGCGGCGTCGGTATTGCGGTGTGTTGCGATATTCGGATCTGTTCCGATAAATCCCGGTTCGCCATTCCGGCCGCGAAGCTCGGCCTCGGCTACGGCTACGACCATATCCGAAAACTGTCCGATCTCGTCGGACCGTCCTGCGCGAAGGAAATATTCTTTACGGCGCGTCAGTTCAACGCGGAAGAAGCGATGGGGATGGGGCTGGTAAACCGCGTTGTATCGGGTTCGATGCTAGAGGCCTATGTGGACAATTACGCGGAGACGATCGCGGCAAATGCGCCCTTAACGGTCGCTCAGGTCAAACATACGGTTGGCGAAATTCTAAAGGATCCGGCCGACCGCGACCTCGACAAATGTGCGGAGATGGTCCGGAACTGTTTCGACAGCCAAGATTATGAAGAAGGCCGCAAGGCGTTCATGGAAAAGGGCGTCCCGAATTTTCAGGCACGGTAGACTTCTAAATTTCGCGCAAAGGACACCTTGATGGTGCGGTGCGTCCGCTCCAATTTCTCCCCAAACTCTACCTCGGACGTGGTTATTATTGTTACGCGGTCTCTAAAACCGCGGCACCGCTAATCAGCAGCGGACAACGAAGTCGCCTTCAAACCTTTTGCATCACTGACTTCTTCGTAGTTTATCCGTTGACCTTCCACCAAAGGTGGCATTCCCGCCCGCTCTACCTCGGTGATGTGGACAAAAGCGTCCTTGCCGCCCGTATCGGGCGTAATAAAGCCGAATCCCTTGGTGGGATTGAACCATTTTACTGTGCCGGTAGCCATGAAGCCTGTTCCCTTTCGAATTTTACATCAGAGCCGGCCCATTCTGCGTGGCCTTTTCCATTCAGTCGTTCGCATCATTTTCTCGAGGATAGACAGAACTATTGAGTCAACTTTCTCTGGCTGGATACTCAAAACGTCAAACACACCCCACACATCCGATGCTGGCAAGGATTTTAGGACTGTTTATTTTCTGCAGACAAGTAAATTCGGGCGATCTTCAATCGAAGAAGGTGGCATGTCTGGCGCCATTTAACCGGAAGGCGACTGATCTTGTTGGGTTTTAAGATACGCAAATACGGCAACGCGATTTTTTTTACATTCGCAGTGGCGTCGAACGGATCGGAAAATGCGAACCGACCAGCCGCAGAAATTCAAGCAAAACAGGAAGTATATTTGTGGGCCGGAAGCACCGGCGATCAATGCAGAGTCGGACCCTCGGACCGCAATGAATGAACCGGCGAAGCCGGAGGCGTGGGCGCATGCTTCGATAAACCAATCGCAAGCTGCGGCCTGATGATCCAAGCTCGCGCTCATGGCAAAAAGCTGCGCCTGATCGGCCTCGGCAATTCGAGGTGCTTCCAAAAACTCAATAATAGCCGCTACGATGGCGCTGGTCATGAACAATGACGCTTCGGGACACCGCGCCGAAAGTTTGTTTGCCATGTCGGATGTCGCGACAGCCGCTTCGATCGTATCGCGGCGTTGCCGCCAGTCTTGCTGGGCAACGGGTTCGACGCATGCGTCGACGATTCTCCGCCCTTCTTCCGGGAGAGCGTTGTTCCAAAAGTTTGCCGTCGATTTCTGTTCCTGCACCATGGGCGCAGTCATAAAGGCGCTTGGTTAAGATGCCGTAAACATTTGGCTTCCGAGCCATATTTGGTTTTCGACGGCTATTTCGAATATTTTAGTTAAACATTTCGCGATCCTACCCCAATCGGGTGACGTCGAGATGCCCGCTCAATGGTTCTTAGGCATTGCGCGCGACGGCAATATTGGGGGATGTACGTCGATTTTACTGACACCTAGCGTCGCAGCGAATTTTAGAACGTAGATGCATATCAGGAAAAAACATTTTTAGAACGGATATTAGAGGATTGCGGAATTTCCCGCGAAAACAAGGCGAAAGGGACCGAAATGCAGTTAGTTTCGTGCTGGAAGACCGCCCTGATTTTAGCGGGCTTCGTCGTCGCGAGTATCGGTTTTAGCGGCGCCAGCAATGCCATCCCGCATGACGGCGAGACCCGGCTTTGCGGAAATTGCGGCGGGGTCAGTTTTTCGTGGTTTCACAGAGCGAACAGCAATCCGGCGAGCGGCGACGGTTTTGTGCGTCAGATACAAGATCGCACGCCGATAAGCTACGAATGGCTGCCGGACGGTCCCGTCAGCGGTACCTCGCTGCAAATATTCAACCGCGGCAGTTCCCGTATCGTCGAAAGCAGTGTCGGCGGCATCGACTTCACCGTCGATCTATGGACCGATTACGCCGGTAACCAGACCGGTTCCAGCGCCGGAAATTTGAATGTTTTGTTCGTTCGCGACGATACGATCGTCAACGGCGGCACGCATCTCGGGTTCGCACTGACACACCGCGCCTCGGCCCGATTCGGGTTTACCATCACCACGAACGACGCCGTTGTATTCGACGAATTCATATTCGATGCGGCTTTCGATATGGGTTCGGTGTAAGCGTTCGTTCAGGCCGTGGAATCAGCGCGGGCGTTTCCATTCGCCCCGGCCGATTTTAGCGATTGAGGGTGCGTTTCCAATCCCGTCGCAGGGGCCGGAGCCAGACATCCTTTTTAGGCTTGTCGGACTGCCTG
>JAKZTB010000324.1:0-14583 GCA_047517345.1 Alphaproteobacteria bacterium | reverse complement strand
GACGAGCCAAGCTCGCCCGCATTTACCACAGGCCCATCAACAGCAACTTTCTTCTCAAAATTATCGGTCATGTTCCGGTCCTCCTTGGACACTTCGATTAAGCCAATTCTGTGTCCAAGGAAATCGGGTCCGACTCAAGACTATCGATTCCTGCGTTTCTCGCTTGCGAGCTGGACGGCCTTTATGATCTCCGGATAAGCGCCGCAGCGGCACAGATTGCCTGAAAGATAGTGTTTGATTTCATCCTCGCTCGGGGCCGAATTCTCGTCCAGGAGCTGTTTGGTCATGAGAATGAAGCCCGGCGTGCAGTAGCCGCATTGAAAGGCGCCGGTTTCGATGAAAGCCTCTTGCTCCGGGCTCAGCGCATCGCCCTCGGCCAGTCCTTCGACCGTCTCAACTTCCGCACCGTCGGCGAAAGCGGCAAGCGAGAGGCAGCTGGTCACCGCCTGCCCGTCGACCAGCACGGTGCAGCAGCCGCACAACCCTTGCCCGCAGCTTTCCCGCGCGCCAAACAGGCCAAAACTTTCCTGCAGCACTTCCGTCAGGTTCTGATGTACGCCGATCTCGGCCGTCACGGGACGTCCGTTCAAGCTGAATTCGATGGTCCGCCGGCTCATCTCATGCATCCTCAAGCGGCGCGCCGGCCTTCGCGCGAAGGGCGCGGAAGATGGCTTCGGCGGTGATCGGCATTTGCGTGATCCGCACGCCCACCGCATCCTCGATCGCATTGGCGATGGCCGGCGAGACGCCGAAAGTACCGGATTCGCCCACCCCCTTGGCGCCGAACGGTCCGTTGTGCTGTTCAGCCTCGATCACGCCGTTATCCATCCGGTCCGGCATATCGAAGATGCCGGGAATCTTGTAATCGGCGAGCGACGGGTTGGTCAGCTGGCCGTTCTCGAAGATCATGATTTCGGTCGTGGTAAAGCCGAGCTGCATGACCGCGGCACCCGACACCTGCGTTTCCACGACTGCCGGGTTGATCGGCTTACCCACATCGCAGACATTGACCAGCCGCAATATGCGGAACTGGCCGGTCTCGGTATCGACCTCGACCTCCGCACCGGTCGCGCCGATCATCCAGAACGGCGTCGCGTTCGGCGACAGGCCGGTTTCGGTGTCCGGCGGCGCGTAGTCGGGTTTGTAGTTCGCGGTGCCAACGATGGTGCCCGCCCGCATGCCGAACTTCTTGATGAACAACTCCGGCAGGGGCGCGTTGCTGCCTTCCGGCAGGCCGACTTCCTCTGCCATCGCGTGCAGCTTTTCCTTGGCGTCCGCCGCCGCGAGCCGCACCGCGTGCCCCATATGGAAGGTCGAGCGCGAGCCCAAGGTCGACATATCGTAGGGCGTGACGTCCGTATCGGGATTGACCACACGGATCATTTCGAAGGGAATATCCAACACCTCCGCAGCAATCTGCGCCATCGCCGTATCCGACCCTTGCCCCATATCGACCGTGCTGCAATAGACGATGACGCTGCCGTCGGCGTTGACGCTGACGATGGCGCTGGAGGTTGTCGGCGAGATCGACGCCTTGAACCCGATCGCGATGCCGCGACCGCGAAGCTTCGTTCCGCTCCCCTTGTCGAAGGAACGGTCCCAACCGAGCCGTTGCGCGGTACTGTCGAGCACCGCCTCGAACTCGCCGTCCTTCACGATGGTGCCGACCGCCTGCGGCCGGCCGTTGCGCAGGATATTCCGCTTTCGGAAATCGACCGGGTCGACGCCGAGCTCGCGGGCGATGATGTCGGTGTGACTCTCATAGGCCCAAACGAGCTGCGGGATGCCGAAACCGCGCAGCGCGCCAGCCGGCGGCCGGTTGGTGTAAAGAGCGAAGGAGTCGATATCGATGTTTTCGATGTCATACGGGCCCGCCGCCGTGAAACCGGACTTCTGGGTCACCCGAGGCCCGATATCGGCGTAGGCGCCGCCGTTCCACCACACCTCGCATTTGCGTCCGGTAATGCGGCCGTCCGCGTCGACGGCGCTGCGGATACGGAACGTATTGGGGTGCTTGGTAATCGTGTAGAATTGCTCTTCCATCGTTTGCGCGACCCGCACGGGCCGTTGCGCGATGAGGGACAGCGCCATGGCCAGCGCTTCGACCTTCACGTAGACCTTCGCACCGAAGCCGCCGCCCAGATACGCGGTCCGCACCCGCACATTGCTTTCCGGCCAGCCGAGCAGCCGCGCCAGCTCGAAACGCACGAAGGACGGGCTCTGGGTCGAGGAATGGATGACGGCCCGGTCGTTGGCCAGGTCGGCGATGGCGACCATGGGTTCGAAGGGCGTGTGCATCGTCTGCTGCGTGCGGAAAGTGTGCTCGAAGGTATGCGCGGCGTCTTCGAACGCCTTGTCCGCATCGCCGAGCCGGAGATGGAAGTCGAGCGCCACATTGGTGTTCCGCCGTCCCGAAAGATGCTTGAGGTCGGCGAAAGTGCCGGCGGGCTTGAGTACCTCATGGACGATTGCCTCGGAGGTCAGCGCTTCGATCTCGTCGTACACCCCCGGCAGTTCCTCGTAATCGACCTCAATCAGGCGCGCCGCCCGCTCCGCGACATGAGGGTCGGCGGCGAGCACTGCGGCAACCGGTTCGCCAAAATGGCGCACCTTGTCCAACGCCAGGATCGGCTGATCGTGAAAGGCCGGTCCGTAATAGGGTTCGGGCACGACAGCCCTCACGTCCTCGCCGGTAATGACTTGGTGCACGCCCGGCAGCGCCGCCGCTTCGCTGACGTCGACCGACCGGATACGGCCATGCGGGACCGGGCTGCGGTGCAGCTTGGCGTGCAGCATCGAGGGGAGCCGCAGATTGTAGATATACTCGGCCCGGCCGGTGACCTTGGCGCGGCCTTCGACCCGCGCGAAGGAACGGCCAACCGTGGTCGTTGATGACCCCGCCATCAGCCCGCCCTCCCCGTCTCGTTAGCCTGCCGGATCGCGCGGCCCATGAAGACGCGGATCAGTTCCCGTTTGTAGGGTGCCGAACCGCGGGCGTCGCTATGCACCTCCGCCTCGCTCGCTGCGGCGTCGCCGGCGTGCCCTAGTGACGCGTCGTCGAGGTTCTGTCCGGCAAGCGCCGCTTCGACGCTCTGCAGCCGCCGTGGCGTGTCCGTCGCCGCGCCAATCGCCACGCGGGCCGCACGGACCGCATCTCCGTCCATCTCCAGCGCAACGGCGATCCCCAGCGCCGGCCAATCGTCGGCGGAGCGCGTGGTGTGTTTCAGGTAGGCCGCGCACCGCCCGGGCTGCGCCGGAACGACAATTTCGGCAATCAGCTCGTCCGGGGCGAGTGTGGTTTCGAGATAGCCTTGAAACAAGTCTTCGATTGCGATGGTCCGCTCTCCGGCAGGTCCCGCGATGACCAGCAACGCGCCCAGCGCGATCAGCACGGGCGGCAGATCGAGGTGTGGGTCGCCATGCGCCAGATGGCCGCCGAGACGCGCCACGTTGCGCACGCGCACGTTCGACAGCCGCCGCAGCGCTTTCGTGACAATCGGCGCGGCTTGTGCGACCTCGGCCGACAATTCGATCCGGCGCAACGGCGTCATCGCGCCGATCCGTAAGGCACCGTCGTCATCGACGGAAATCTCAGAGTAGCGCGACTCGATGCCGCGCAGGCTGATCAGCTTTTGCGGTTCGAACAGGCCCGACTTCATCATCAGCATCAGCGCCGTTCCGCCGGCGATGGGCCTGATACTGGTATCCGACGGATCGAGCAGCGCGATGGCGTCTTGCAGACGCGCCGGCTCCGCCAGTTCGAACGGCGTCATGGCGCGGCTTGGCTTTGCTCTGTCGTCATCGCAGCTCCCTCTCCCTGTCGGCCGGCCAGGCAGGATACTAGCGGCCGCGCCACGGCGCGTCGAATGGGTGGCGGGTGAGGGCCTGAACCCTCATTGCCTCACACCATTTCGATTGCATTCGCCCTCTAAAACAATTTCCAGTCGCAGAAATTGTGGGTATGATCGTGAAAATGACCTAGAAGGGATACGCTAATGGCTTCCTTTTTGCTTACCCGGCGCACCCTGCTCCTAGGCCTTGCACTCATTCTCCCGACCACGGCACTCGCCGGCGAAAATTTACCGCCGCAAGGGAGAGGGCCCGCGTCGCAAGGGAAAGGGCCCGGTATCGGCCAACCTCATCCGAGTCCTGCAAACCGAACTTTCCAACCGTGGATTTAACCCAGGGCCTGCTGACGGCCTAAAAGGCCCGAAAACCCGCTCCGCCATCCGTGAATTCCAGTCCGCCAAAGGCCTCGAGGTTACCGGCAATATCTCTAAATCACTCCTCGTCGCCCTCGGCCTCGCGCAACCGTCTGCCGCCAAGTAACCCGCCGCGGATGCCCCATACGACGCGGAATTCCCATGGTCCCTTGGAGCTGCGCCCGTGAAGGCCTGTAAAATCTGCACGAAAAAAATTCCAGACAGCGCCCGCAAATGCCTCGAATGCGGAGAGTTCCAGTCCCTCCACGCTAGGATCTTTGCCGGCTTGGACCTCACGGCCCTCCTCGCCCTCCTCCCCCTCCTCACCCTCATCTACGCCTTCCTCGCCGAGCGCATCGAGGTTCCCCGCTCGGAGATCCGCATCGTTCCCGTCGCCTGCGTCCAGTACGCCGTCACCGTCTTCGCCTCCAACATCGGCAATCGCATGGCCCTTCTCAAAAGTGCTCAGTTCGCCGCCGGGAATGAACCCACAGGCACCTTCAACCTCCCCAAAGACCTCTCCAACCGCCTCTTTGAAGGTGGCGCCTCCCGCCTTCTCACGCTCACAGTCGACCGCCGCCACAAGCCCAATGGCCTTGCCAACTTTCAAAGCGCCCGGGCAAAATCCTGCACCGTCAACCTCACCTTCTCCATCCTCCAATACGACCACTCGGAAGACCAAGAGACAGCCTCATGCGTCTGCCCCTCCTCCTGAGCGCTCTCCTCCTCCTACCCCTTACCGCAGTAGCCGAAGGTCGCACGAGCGTCCACCTCTTCCAGTTCGGCAGCACCAATGCCCCCGAGGCGCAAACCGCCTTCCTCAATTTCCGCGATCTCATGTCTGAGAAATTGCCGAACCTCGCCTCCGAACTCCTCGCCATGCGGAAGCTCACGGGATTCGCCGATCTTACCCTCAAGCCCGTCACCGGCCCGAACGGACAAGGCCTCGCCCGCCCGAGCGAGCGGATTCAAAGCCTCGCGGCGCGTCGCAACTACTGGTATGAAACTGGCGCGCTGGCCTTGCTCACGGGTCGCGTCAAACGTACCCAAGAAAACGATCTCGCGATCCGCAGCACCTTCTTCCTGGGCGATCTCGGTCGGGCTCAGGGCGCAGAGACCATCACGGTCGAGCTTCCATTCACTGCGCGCACCTACGATACCACCGATGACAGCCACTCCGTCGCTGTTCTCTATGCATTCGCCATGGATCTCGCCGCCGACTGCACCAAACGCTCGGAAGTGTTCTTCCTTCTGACCCAGGCCGGACTCAGAGCCGATGCCGTTGCCAAGGACGATCTCGATCTCGGTAAGGCGCTCGGCCAGATCGTCCGCACCGCCAGAAAATCGGTCAAAGAAGCATGCGCCGCCCAATGAAGGCACTCACGCTCCTTACCGCCCTCCTTCTCGCCGCCCCGCTGGCGGCCGAGACCATCACCAATCCGGACGAAATAGCCGTCTTCTTCCCGCGTCTCGAAAGCGAGGGGAATCTCGGCAAGAACGTGGCCACCGTGCTCTCGCTGCAGCTCGCCCAAACCGGCCGCCGCAAGCCATGGCCCAAGAACCCTGAGAATCACGATTTCGGCATCGCCACCATGGTTTGGTCGGAAAATCCTTTAGCCGCGCCGACCCATGCGGCGGCCGAGGAAGAGGCCGCCGCCTTCGAACTCCTCGCCCAGATCGTCATATGGGGCCACACGCAACATTATGCGGGTGAGGTGATTGCCGACGTGAACATCACCTTGCCGCGCTACGCTCTGCCGCCGCCCGGCAATTGCCGCGCCCAATCCGCTTTGGGCTTCCGTTGCGATTACCGCCGTGCCAATTTCGAAACCTGGCAAGTCGGCAAGGACGACCTGAATCTCTCTGTCGGCCCGCCCCGGCGCCGCTTCGGCGTCTCCGCGATCCGCCTCCGCTCCGAAATCGTCGACGAGTTCAGAGACATCGAAGGTCTTCCCATCCGTGCCGGCCTTCGGGATGGCGCCATCATCGGCCGCACGGGCACCGACGTTCGTTTTCTCGAATTCAATCCAGGCCTTCCCGGCGCGCCCATCAAACTGCGCAGCCGAGGCGTGACCGGATACGTTTCTCTTCCTGAACTTTCCGTCAGCGCCTCGGAATTTTCTGATATTGTCGGCGGCATCCTCCAGACCTTCCGCGGAGACTGGGAATCGGCGGAGGCCAGCTTCGCCCGGGTGATCGAAAACCCTGCCACACGCGCACCCCTAAGGCTCGACGCTCTTCTCTATCGCGGCATGGCGCAATTCCGGATCGGCGGGAATGGCATGATATCCTTCGAGAATGCCCTCGCACTTGCCCCCTTCGACCGCCGAGCCGTGGAATACGCCGTCATGGGACACCTCACCCTCGGCACAAAAGAAAGCCACGCCGCCGGCCTCGACCTCCTTGCAGCCGAGCGCCACCTCTTCGCCCCAGACGAACTCTGGTACCTTCGCGCCACGCGCCTCCTCAAGCAGAGCCCTTGACGCATCGGACGCCGGGCGCCTCCTTCCCTGGCCGCTTGAACGCGGCATCCGAAGCGGGGAAACGGCCCCGGATCGCGCGTAAAAATTTGGACAATTGACAGGCACCGCTGGCGGCAGCACTGTCGCCGCAATACGCCGCCTTCGATAGCCATTGCCAGAGGAGGATCGTAATGAAATTCCCGTCCTTTCATCTAATTGCGTTTGTCCTGACGGTCGCGCCGCTCGGCGGCGCCCACGCCGCGCCACAGTCGCTGGCGCTGCTTGTGACCCCAGAGTTAACGCCGCTGGTGTGCGCCAACGGGTCGTGCCGGGCCGAATTTTCGACCTATTGCCTGCAAAAGGAACGCGATTTCCCGCGCAGCAACGCGCCGTATGAGGTTGCCGCGGGCGGCAGGCTAACTCTCGTCCTGACGGGCGCCGACGGCAGGCTCCGGAGTCTTCCGGCCGCGCCTCATGTCCGCATCGCGACGGCCCGCAATGGCCATACGGCGGTACTGATCGAACTGCCGCAGCGCACGCTCGCCGCATTCGGCGCACAGCGCGCGGCGATCGAAATCGGCGCAGGCGTAACGCTCATACCGGCCGCCGTCGCGGGCGACGACAACCCGCAGAGCGCGCAGGACAAGCGGGTCGCCGCCGGCCCGTTACGCGCGCTTGGGAGGCGGATCGTCGATCGCGGTCCGCGGGACCTTGGACCGGTGCGCGCGCTGAACCGGCTGATAAACGCCTTGCCGCCGGCCAACGGGATCGATCCCGACGCAAGCAGGCGCGTATGGCGGCAGGCGCTCGCGCGCGGATTTCAAACGGCTGCGCCCGAACACGTCGCGCGGGCGGCGTTGGAATACCGGACGTGCTGGGGCGACCGGGCGGTCAAGCAGGGCGGCGTTTCGGTGCGCTATTGCATAGAGCGACGCCATGACGTGCTGATGTGGAAGCACGTCACGCGGTACTGGAACGCGGTCGGCGCCGGGAGCTGACGCCAAGCTTATAATGGCCGGACTCGTCGCCGGCCTTCCGGGCGCCCGGACGTCGACCGGCCGCGGCGCGCCGCCGCTCCCCTGCGACATGCCGCCCGCTTGCCAAGCCCGGCCCGCTCTTGTACCGAATTGGGGATCATTCGGGGTATTACAGGAATTATGAACGAAACATCGCAACGCCAGGACGCGGATTACGACGTGGTCATCATCGGTGCCGGTATCTCCGGCATGTACATGCTGTACCGCCTGCGCGAACTCGGCATGACGGCGCGCGTGATCGAGGCGGGCACCGATGTCGGCGGCACCTGGTACTGGAACCGTTATCCGGGCGCGCGCTTCGATTCCGAGAGCTACAGCTACGGCTATTCCTTCTCCGACGCGTTGCTCGAGGAATGGGAATGGACCGAGCATTTCTCGGCCCAGCCGGAGAACCTGCGCTACTGCGAATTCGTCGCCGACAAGTTCGACCTTCGCCGCGACATGGACTTCAACAGCACGGTCACCGCCGCGCATTTCGACGACGACGCCAACCTTTGGACGATAGAGACGGAAGACGGCGAGAAGACGAGCGGTCGCTTCCTGATCACCGCAATCGGCGTCTTCGCCAAACCGGTCATGCCGGCGATCGAGGGTATCGACAGCTTCGCCGGCGAGGCCTATCACACCGCAACCTGGCCGCACGAACCGGTCGGCTTCGAAGGCAAGCGGGTCGGCGTGATCGGCACCGGCGCGACCGGCGTCCAGCTTATCCAGGAGGTCGCCAAGACCGCCGGCCACCTGACCGTCTTCCAGCGCACGCCGAACTGGTGCGCGCCGCTGCACAACCGGCCGATCACCGAAGAAGAACAGCGTGAGATCAAAGAAGAATATCCCGAAATCTTCGCCAAATGCCGCGCCTCCTATGCCGGCTTCCTGCACGACGCCGACCGACGCCGGGCGCTGCAGGTTTCCGCGGCGGAGCGCGAGGCCTTCTACGAGAAGCTCTACGGCGAGCCCGGTTTCGGCATCTGGATGGGCAATTTCCGCGACATGCTGGTCGACGAGGACGCCAATGCGACGATCAGCGAATTCGTCGCCCGCAAGATCCGCGAGCGGGTCGACGACCCCGCCGTCGCGGAGAAACTGGTCCCGACCAACCACGGCTTCGGCACCAGGCGCGTGCCGATGGAGACCGGCTATTACGAGGTCTACAACCAGGACAATGTCCGGCTGGTCGACCTGCACGAGACGCCGATCGAACGCATCACGCCAGCCGGCATTGAGACCAGCGGCGAATCGCACGACTTCGACATGATCATCTTCGCCACCGGCTTCGACGCGGTGACCGGCGGCTACGAGAAGATCGACTTTCGCGGGTCCGGCGGCCGCACCCTAAAGGACAAATGGTCGGACGGCGTGCGTACCTTCCTCGGCCTGCAGATCAAAGGCTTCCCCAACATGTTCACCCTGGTCGGCCCGCACAACGCGGCTTCGTTCTGCAACATCCCACGCTGCATCGAACAGAATGTCGAGTGGATGACCGACCTGATGCGCCATGTGAGGGACAACGGCGTCAACCGGGTCGAACCGACACAAGATGCCGAAGCGGAATGGACCGCGCATGTCCACCTCATGGCCGACCGCATGCTGTTCAGCAAGACCAACAGCTGGTTCACCGGCATCAACACCAACGTCGAAGGCCACGACCGGCGCACCGTCCTCCTATACTCAGGCGGCGCCCCCGCTTACCGCGAGAAGTGCGACGAAGTGGCGGCTGCGGGTTATCGAGGGATGGTGTTGGGGTAGGTGCGATCTGCTTGGTTTCTCGGGTCAAGCCCGAGAATGGCATTTAGGACAAGTTGATCCGCCCTACTCCGCCGCGGGCTTCATCGCCTGTAGCGCGGCCACGTACATGTCGAGCACCTCCTCCAGTGTCCGGCTCTCGTCGACCGTCTCGCGGGATTCCGCGGCGATCGGGGTACGGTCGGCCAGTTCCATGATGTCGGCCGCGCCTTCGTGGAACTTCGGCGTCACGCCCGCGTCGGCGAAGGTTTGGGCGATCTCGTGCATCTCGCCGAGCCAGCGTCCGGCGTCGAACGGGATGCGCGGCACCTTGGCTTCCATGGCGGCGCGCATCTGCGGGTTGCTCGCGCCGATCTCCGCCAGATAGACCTCCGTCAACCCCAGCGCGTGCGCCGCGGTCAGGGTCGCGGCGTGCAGCGAGAAGGTGCCCTTGGTCGCGCTGGCATAGACCATCTTCATCGCCGAGGCGCGGCCGATCTCCGGGCCGAGCGGCCGGACGATCACGCCCTTGCCATGGAGCGCCTCGACCGGCGCCGTGTCGGGCCCGCTGACAAAAAGCCGCGTGCCGCCCTTCGCCTTGACGGGATTGGCGCCGATGATGCCGCCGTCGATATAGGGCGCGCCGGCCCGCTCAATCTTGGCGCCGACAAGCTTCGTCGTCGCCGGGGAAATTGCGTTGCAGGCGACATAGGGCGGCCGGCACGCGGCGGCAATCATCGCGGCGGCGACGGCCTTCGCCTGGTCCTGCGCCGATTCTGGCGGCAGGATGGAGAGGATCAGGTCCGCTTGGCGCACCACCGCCTCGAGGGAACCCAGATCCTCCAACTGCGCCGTCTCGGCCAGTCCCCGCGTCCGCGCGCTGCGTCCGGCGAGACTGGTCACCACGCGCAAGCCGTGTTCGCGAAACGCGATCGCGCAGCCATGGCCCATATCGCCCGGCATCAGGAGCGACGGTATTGATCGGCATGTAGAGCCTCCAGCGGTCAACGGGGGGTGAAATCTAGTCCAAACGGTTTGGTCGCAGAACCCGAAAAGCTTTCCGCGTGCCGCGCCATCTGCTCCTCGTAACCCGCCCGGTACCCGGTGTAGGCGGCTTCGTGCGCGGCTTTTGCGTCATCCAAACTTAGCATACGAGGGTCGGGCTCCAGGTCGAAATGACCGTAGCGGTCTTCGCCCCGTACGAGGGTCGCCGGCATGCGCGTCGAGCCGGTATGGCGGACATGCGCCGGGATATAGCTGATGCCGAAGCCGATACGGCGATCGCTGGACCGATTGGGACCGGACCGGTGCAGCACCCTCGTGTGATGGCAGGAGAACGCGCCCGCCGGCACCGGCACGGCGACGGCGCCGGAGTCGTCGAACGCCTCGGCCACTGTCTGGCTCGCATGGTTGATGCTGTTCGGCAGCACCTTGGCGGCGTGACGCAGCTGACCCCAGCCAGGGCTGCCGGGTAGAAACGTCATGCAGCCGCTCTCCACCGTGGCATCGGACAAGGCCAGCCAGCCGGACACGTGCTCCTGCGGGTCGAGGCCGAAATAGGTCGAATCCTGGTGCCACGCGGTAATGCCGTCGGTGTCCGCCTCCTTGACGAAAAAAGTCGCATTGAAGATCAGGATGTCGGGGCCGATCAGATCCTCGATCGCGTCCAGGACCGCCGGGTGACGGACCAGTTCGGCGGCCCAGGGAAAGCGCACATGCAGCTTGCGGGCCTGCATCGGCGGCAGCGCCGTCAACGGCGCGCCGGTCTCCGCTTCGTAGGCTTCGAGGGCCGCGCGATACCGCGCCACCTCTTCCGACGACAAGGCGGATTGCGCCGCGAGAAATCCGTCGCGCCGATAGCTGGCCAAATGCGCCGCTGTCAGCTTCTTCATCATCGCGCTCCCAAGGGATGACGCCGAATTATAGCCTGCAAATCGCCGCATCCCCTATTTCCGCTGCGACCGGTTGACCGGGGCGGTCCCGTCCTGTTGACTTCCCGCCGCAACCAGCCTGTTTTCCGCGCGCAAATATCTTTTGGAGGAACCATGGACCCCAGGATCGTCTTCGTGACCGATTTTCCCGTCGCCGCCGACCGGGCGCGCGAAATGGCGCCGACGGGGTTCGAGCTCGCCATCGTTCCCGCGCGCAGTCCCGAGTACGACGAGGCGATGAAAGACGCTGAGTATCTGGTCGGGTTCGTCGACGGTCTGGTCGATTACGCGCTGTTCGAGACCGGTCCCAAGCTGAAACTCATTCAACTGCTCAGCGCCGGATACGACCGGGCCGATATCGGCTCGGCGCGCAAGGCGGGCGTGCCGATCTGCAACAATGGCGGCGCCAACGCGGTTGCCGTGTCCGAGCATGCGATCCTGCTGATGCTCGCCGTGTCGCGAAAGCTGGTCTACCAGCACCGCACCGTGACTGCCGGCAACTGGCGCGGCAACAGCACGCCGGAACTGCACGAGCTGCGCGGCCGGACGCTCGGCATCGTCGGGCTGGGTATGATCGGCAAGAAGACGGCCAGACTGGCCAAGGCGTTCGGGATGGAGGTTCTCTATTACGACATCGCGCGGCTGACCGAAGACCAGGAGGATGCGCTGGGCGTTCGCTTCCGGCTGATGAATGAGATGTTGCGTGAAGCGGATGTCGTCACCCTGCACACGCCGCTGAACGCCTCGACCCGCCACCTGATCGGCGCGGAGGAGCTCACGCTGATGAAGGAGACCGCTATCATCGTGAATACGGCGCGCGGCCCGGTGATCGACGAGGCGGCGCTCCACGCGGCCTTGACCTCGGGCGGCATCGCCGCCGCCGGCCTCGACGTCCTCGACCAGGAACCGCCGGAGCCCGACAACCCGCTGTTCGGCCTCGACAACGTGATCCTGACGGCGCACATGGCGGGCCCGACCTTCGAGAGCAACAAGGCGCGCGTTCGCAACGCCTTCGACAACGTGCAGCGCGTGGCGCGCGGCGGCGCCCCGCTTTGGGTCGTTCCGGAACTGGCGGATTAACGTGCCTCAGCAACGATGCAGCTGCGGCGCACCGGCATTCGTAATCGCGGTCCCGAAACGCATGGTGTCGATATTGCCCCAGTAGGCCGCCGCTTCGCACATCGGGCAGGCGCGTGAGGTGGAGTAGAGAATGCATCCGCTGAGGTCGCGCGTATCCAAGGCGCGCGCGGCGTCGCGGATCGCCTCCGTTTCGGCATGCGCGGTGGGGTCACCTCGGGTAATTACACGGCTTGGCGCCTCGGCGACGATCCGGCCGTCCTTGACAACAACCGCGCCGTAACCCTGGTCGCCCTGATCCAGCGCCAGCATCCGCATGCGTTCCGCCGCGGCCATCGCCGCACGATCCAAAACCGCGCCCTTCACCTGCCGGATGGGCAAGGTGGACAAGGAAACTCCGAGACCGAACAGACCGCCCAACCGCGATATGAAAACGCGCCGCTCGTTCATCCCGCTACTCCTTTCCCATGAGCTGTCCGGTTCACAATAGCGCGAAAGGCTGACTCGGCGATGCCGCATCGCACGCAAAAGGGGCGGCCCGAGAGCCGCCCCTTCGCGTTACTTCGGATACGTCGCGTTACGAGCGTAGAGTCCGCCGACGACGGCGCATCAGCGCCAAACCGACGAGACCGAGCCCCAGCAGAGAAGCCGCCGCCGGTTCGGGAACATCGAACGTTACGGTGATCGGAACCTCCGTCTGGGTAGACGGTCCGAATTCGTCAAACGGTCCGAATTCGTCAAACGGTCCGAAATCGACCAGGAACGACATGCTGTCGAAGCACAGGCAGTTAAAAGCTTCGTCCTCATCGATTGGAATTGGCGAGAACACGAACAGTTCGGAAACGAAAGGCGTTCCCACCGCATGAAATTCGAACAGTCCGGGCGCCAACAAGCCGGTCGGGGACGCTGACGGATCTAGAATACCCGTTACCGCAAAATCAACGCCGTCCGGGAAATCCGTCAGCAGCGGAAGACCTTCTATATCTTCTTCAAAGAAGAACGCCGCGCCAACGAGGCCCGTCATGCTGAACAGGGCGCCGTCAGAACGGGTATCTATTGCAAATCGATACCGGCGAACGATATAAGGCAAAACGCGTACCAACTCGGATTGCTATTATTTAATAGTTAGTTAAGATAATTTATCCACGGGCTGAGTTCGCGAATGTAAAGTATTCCGACACCCATCGCGTAATCTGCAAACGCCAGAATCGCGATTCACATCGCAGGATCAAAGCGTTACCGGCTACGCGCTGAACGTGCGGTCAATTGTAAAGAATCCCGACACTTCGACGTGGAAATTCGAATTCCGCGAAAGGCCTCAAAATAAGGCGAAATTGGAAATTCACAGATTAGGGATAATCTGCCGGCAACAACTCAGCCATAAAGGAAGGTCGACGCGTACTGGCGGCGGTAATTGTCGTCAATGATCCCGGTCTCGGGCACCGGCAGCTTGTAGAACATCGTCATTGCCAGAATCATATCGACGGTTTCGCCGTCCCGTGCCAAAGGCAGATAAAGCCGTTCGAGTTCCGAGAACCCTTTCTCATAACGGATTAGCGACTTCCCCCGTCGCTAGCTCGGCCGGCTGGTTAGCACGACTTCAGTCATGTTTTTGTGGATGCCGGATTGGCGCCGTTCTTCCATATGATCGGCGACCCAGCCATTGCCTAGACTCTTACAGGCGAATTCTTCGATCCTGGTTCCGACCAACCGTCGCCAAAACCGAATGGGATCGCGGTGCACATCGAGCAGCCAGATATTCGGCAGCAAATGCGGAATATCTATGGGGTCGAAATGCTGACGCCCCGGCAACCGGCCAGGTGGCGCCATACGGCACCAATAGTCGTACAACAACTTGATATCATTGTGCGCTTCATCTGCTATGAACATCTCAAGTCCCATCTACGCAATTGCCTATCGGCACTCCCTATCGCTCTACGTTTTCGCGCTGCTGCGCCAACGGCGCACAGCAACTGGTCCTGATCGTAGCTTCGTAGCGCGATGCTGTGCCTTTGCATTGCAAAGGAAAATAGGGTTTGAGACTGTCCCGCACATCACCCATTTGCACTACTCCCTGCCAGTTGTTTTCTTACAATTCATATAAATTTTATATAAATTAAGTTTTAATATACCTTATACCTTGCCTATCCGG
>JAKZTB010000323.1:0-4032 GCA_047517345.1 Alphaproteobacteria bacterium | reverse complement strand
AGTGGCGGCCTCAGTAAGTGTCACCCTTGAGAAAACAAAAGATCTTATTGACCTGCATATTTACCTCCCTCAAGACCCAAGGAAAACTATTGGGGAACGGGACGAACAGATTCTAAAGAGAGTTCGCTTTCTTCTCTCCTCTGTCGAATAAACAGCTCATGGTCAATCACGCGACGTGAGATAAACTCCACCTTTGCCATCACGTCGGGATCGCTGAGGAGGTCTAGAAGTTCTTTTTTTGTCATCGTTCCTTATCCTTTAAGCCAAGACCTTAAACTAGGAAATTCCGTTAAATTTTATTAACGATGCGCGTCAGTTTAAAAATTTCCCACCCTAACACCATAGGATTCACGCCACCGGATTTGCCCGGACGTAATCGTCCGGCGTCCCTGACCTATCGCGAGATCGATGGCCCTGTTACGCTAGCTAGAGCGTAGCAGCCGCTTTGGTCACAAAATGGGTCGGGAGGCTGGACACTTGCGTTAGGAGCGGGCACCTCAGTAGCTTCACAAAGAGGTCGCGACGCTTCTGACTGAATTGTGCGTGCGCCGACGGGTCACTTGTCGCAATCTTTGGATGGCGTCGGTGCCGCTTGACAATGTCCCCGCCTGCACGGTGCCTCCCACCCAGAGAATGCGACAAGCGATTATACCCATTGTCTATCCGTGAATGAGAGTGCCGGTACCGCCCATCCAGCAGGAGAAAGCCATGACGTCGATGCAGTTCGGTTTGATGATCCGCGGTCAATTCCCCCAGGAAGACGACATGACCGAACGGTTCGCGCAATGCATGGAGCAGGTCCGCCATGCCGACAAGCTCGGTTTCGCCTGCATCACAAAGGGCTCGCACTATGCCGGCTACCCTTTGCAGGACATCCAGCAACTGCCGTTTCTCGCCCGTGCCATGGCCGAGGGGCCGAACTTGCGCCTCAATGCCGGCCTCGTCCTGCTGTCACTGCACAAGCCGCTCGATATCGCCGAGCAGCTCGCTTCCATCGACGTGATGTCCGGCGGGCGGTTGATCTTCGGCTGCGGTCTCGGCTACCGCGAAGTCGAATTCCGCGGCTTCGGCACGACCCAGAAAGACCGGGTCAAGCTTTTCGAGGAAAACCTGATCGCCATCAAACGGCTGTGGCGCGAGAACGACGTCGACATGGAAGGCACGCATTTCGAATTAATGAAGGCGTCCACCTCGATCAAGCCGGCGCAGAAGCCGCACCCGCCGATCTGGATCGGCGCCAATGCGGACCCGGCGATCCGGCGGGCCGCCAGGCTCGGCGATTGCTGGTACGTGAACCCGCACAACCGCATTGGCACGATCGTCGAGCAGACCGAGCTCTACCGCCGGGCGCTGGACGAATATGACCGCCCCTTCCCCGAGGAATTCCCGATCCGCCGCGAGATCTTCGTCGCCGCGACGCGTGGGGAAGCGCTGAGGCTGTGCGCGCCCTATCTGGCAGCGAAATATAAGGTCTACGATTCCTGGGGACAGGGCAAGGCGATGCCGGAAGGCGACAACGACCTGTCGCTCGAGTTCGACGATCTGGCGCGCGACCGCTTCCTGATCGGCTCGCCCGACGAGGTCGCCGACCAGGTCATCGCGCTGCACAAGGCGACCGGCGTGAACCACATCATCGCCAGCATGCAGTGGCCCGGCATGGATCACCGCGTCTCCATGGATGCCATGCAGATGCTGTCCGAGGAAGTCTTCCCGCGCGTCCGGCAGGGTCTATAATTCCCAGACAAGTTTGCGAGAGGATCGCCGCCCATGGGCGTCATGAAATACGGGATCGGCATGCGCACGCAATATGCCGCGGGCACCGACATGCGGGTCGCCTTCGAGGAGCAGTTGCAGCAGGTGCGGCACGCGGAAGCGTTGGGCTTTCACACCCTGATGAAAAGCTCGCACTTCGCCGGCCATCCGTTGCAGGAATTCCAGCAATTGCCGTTCCTCGGCCGCGTCATGGCGGAAGCGCCGACGATGCGTCTGATTACCGGTGTCGTCCTGCTGTCGCTGCACAAGCCGCTCGACATGGCGGAGCAGCTCGCCACCCTCGATGTGATGTCCGGCGGCCGGCTCACCTTCGGATGCGGGCTCGGCTACCGCGAGGTGGAATTCAAGGCGTTCGGGACCAGCACCAAGGAGCGGGTGCCCCGCTTCGTCGAGAATTTGGAAGCGATCAGGCGGCTTTGGACCGAAGACAGGGTCTCGATGAAAGGCTCGCATTTCGAACTGGACGACGCGGCGCTGTCGCTGAAGCCGTTGCAAAAGCCGACGCCGCCGATCTGGATCGGCGCCAATGCGGACGCGGCGATCCGCCGCGCGGCAAAACTCGCCGACGCCTGGTTCATCAACCCCCATCAGCGCATGGCAACCATCGAACGCCAGGTCGAACTCTACAGACGCGCGCTCAACGCGTTCGGCAAGCCGTTTCCCGACGACCTGCCGATCGCCCGCGAGGTCTTCGTCGCCGACTCGCGGGAAAAGGCGATCCGGGCCGCCAAGCCGTTCCTGGAGGCGAAATACAAGATTTATCACGAGTGGGGCCAGGACAAGGACATGCCGGCCGGCGACAATGATCTGTCGCTCGATTACGACGAACTGCTGGAAGACCGCTTCATGCTCGGTTCGCCGCCGGAAATCGCCGACCAGATCATCGCCCACAACAAGCTTTTTGGCGTCAATCATATGATCTTCAACTTTCACTGGGTCGGTATGCCGCAATCGCTGACCTTGGAGTCGATGACGCGTTTCGCCGAAGAAGTCATGCCGCTGGTGGAACAGGGCCTTTAAGAGACGGGGAGACCGCAACCATGGAATACGGGATGTTCATCCGCAGCCAGTACAAGCGCGGCGACGATATGGTCGCGCGCTTCGACGAGTGCATGGAGCAGGCACGGCTGGCGGAGAAACTCGGTTTTGCCAGCCTTCTGAAGGGCTCGCACTATGCCGGCGCGCCGCTGCAGGAATACCAGCAGCTACCGTTTCTGTCGCGCGTGATGACGGAATGCCCCAGCCTGCGCCTCGTCACCGGCATCGTGCTGCTGTCGTTGCACAAGCCGCTCGATATCGCCGAACAGCTCGCCACCATCGACGTGATGTCGAAGGGCAAGCTCACCTTCGGGGCCGGTCTCGGCTACCGCGAAGTGGAGTTCCAGGGTTTCGGCACCACGCAGTCCGAGCGCGTGGCAAGGTTCGAGGAAAACCTCGAAGCCATCGTGCGGCTGTGGACCGAGGACAACGTCACCATGAAGGGTTCGCACTTCACGCTCGACGACGTGACCACGTCGCTGAAGCCGGCGCAGAAACCGCGCCCGCCAATCTGGATCGGCGCCAATGCCGATGCCGCGGTGCGCCGCGCCGCGCGGCTGGGCGACACCTGGTTCATCAACCCGCACCAGCGCATGGAGACCATCGAACGCCAGCTCGATCTCTACAAGCAGACGCTCGACGCGCTGGACAAGCCCTTCCCCGACGAACTGCCGCTGATGCGCGAGCTGTTCGTGGCGCCAAGCCGCAAGGAAGCCGTGGAACTGGCCCGCCCCTACCTGGAGGCCAAGTACAAGGTCTATCACGAATGGGGGCAGGACAAGGCGATGCCCAAGGACGACCGTAATCTGAACCTCGATTTCGACGATCTCGCCCGCGACCGCTTCCTGTTCGGCTCGCCCGACGAGGTGACCGAGCAGATCGTCCGTTTCAACAAGACCCTGGGCGCCAACCACTTCATCCTCGGCATCCACTGGGTCAGCATGCCGAACAACCTCGTCCTCGACATGATGAACATCATGGCCGAAGAGGTGTTCCCGCAGGTTGAACAGGCGCTGTAGCGCGAATTCTCCTATCGTTGAATTGCCGATAATTTTTTGAAACTTTTTGCGGCGTTCGACATCTAATACCAACGGCGCAAAATTCTGACTCGCAAGGGATTCCCTTTTTGGGCTGGATGTGATTCAAGGCTGGCGAAGGAGATTCGCCATGTCAGTATGCATTGCTCTTCGGGACGACTACGACAGCATTGAGCTCCGGTGT
>JAKZTB010000322.1:0-29652 GCA_047517345.1 Alphaproteobacteria bacterium | reverse complement strand
ATCTACATCTTTCCATCTCTTTATACGACGGCCCTCGAAGCCTGCGATCGCGCGCAACTGGCACAGCATGCGGAACGGATCGGCGCGCTGGACCAGTTTTCGCAAGAAGAAGCCTATTTTTCTTCGCAAATACTTGCGGAAGCGCGAAAGATCGGCATCGACGGCGACGGCCGTATCGTCTTGCCGGCCGAGTTCATGAGCCGCGCCAAACTCGACGGCAGGGCGCTATTCGTCGGCGGCGGTCCGAAATTCCATATCTGGCAGCCGGAGGCCTATACCGAGCACCGCCGCGAAACGCAAGAAGCGCTTGCCGGCCGGACCCTGCCATCGCTGACGAGGCCGCCTTCATGAGCGCTGCGCATATACCCGTCATGGCGGCTGAGATGCTGGATGCGCTGTCACCCCAACCCGGTAACGCCTACCTGGACGGCACCTTTGGCCGCGGCGGTTATGCGCGGGCGATCCTCGCGGCGGCAGACTGCACGGTTTGGGCGCTCGATTGCGACCCGGAGGCGATCGCGCGCGGCCGCGATCTGGTCGCGGACTTTGGCGGCCGTCTAACGTTGCTGCAGGGCCGCTTCGGCGCCATGATCGAGCTGTTGCGCGACACCGGCATCGATCGGCTCGACGGCGTCGTGCTCGATCTCGGCGTGTCATCGCCGCAGCTCGACGATGCGGCACGCGGATTTTCTTTCCGCAATGACGGACCGCTCGACATGCGCATGACGCAGGATGGTCCCACGGCGGCCGACATCGTCAACAACATGGACGAGAAACCGTTAGCCGATTTGATCCGGAATTTGGGCGAAGAACGCCATGCACGGCGCGTTGCACGGGCGATCGTCAATGCACGGGCAACCTCTCCGATCGGCAGCACCTTGCAGCTGGCGAACATTGTCCGCGACGCGACACCGCGTGCGAAAGACGGTATCGATCCTGCGACCCGCACCTTCATGGCGCTGCGCATTCACGTCAACGACGAGTTGGGCGAGCTAGAGCGCGGCCTGCAAGCCGCGGAAAATCTGCTGCAACCCGACGGGCGGCTGGTTGTCGTTTGCTTCCATTCGCTGGAAGACCGCCGGGTCAAAAACTTCCTGCGCGGCCGCAGCGGGAAAGCCCCCCGCGCCTCACGCCATGTTCCGGTGCAAGACAACGGTCCCGCACCGTCATTCCGTTTGATCCATCGCCGCGGCGTGACCCCGAGCGCGGCGGAAATTGCCGCTAATCCGCGTGCGCGTTCGGCGCGGCTGCGCACCGCGGTCCGCACCGACGCGCCGGCCTGGTCCCTGGCGGACGCGGCATGAAAGGGCTCGCCTTGTTCGTCTGGTTCGGACTTGCCGGTTTGGCCAGCGTCGCCTTGTTCAACATCACCTTCAAGGTGGAGCAGCTTCAAGACGAGTTGAATAGCCTTAATAACCAGCTGTTGCAGGAACAAAAAGCCGTTCATGTTCTCCAGGCGGAGTGGAGCTATCTCGCACGCCCGGAGCGGATCGAAGCGTTGGCCAAACGACTGCTGCCGCACCTCCAACAGCCAACCTCGCAACAAGTCGGCGATATCGAAAAATTTCAAGAAGCGGCCGTGCCGATAACCGCCGCTCTTACGGCGCCTAAGATCAGTCCCGCCGCGGCGAGAGGTGCGCAATGATCGGCTTGCCTTTTAAGCGAACCAGAAAAAGCCGGTCCACGCGGTCCACGACAAGGCCTCCGGTTCGGCCGTGCGCACCACGCGCAACCGATGAGCGGACCCAGGTGGCGCTCGAGGTCAGTTATACGCGACTGCTGATGACCGGTGCGTTCCTGCTGTTCGCCTTCGGCGCCATCGGTGTCCGGCTGGTCGACGTCTCTCTGTTGCAGGCCGCACGCGAACCCCGCGCCGCTTACGCGCCGCGCATGCAGGAAATGCGGATGGACCGCGCAGACGTGGTCGACCGCAACGGCCTCTTGTTGGCCACGAATCTGGCGACGGCATCCTTGTTCGCCAATCCGCGCAAAGTGATCGACCCGGACGATGCAGCGCGGCAACTCGCTACGGCGCTGCCGGAACTCCACGAGGCGGAAGTCGCACGGCAACTGAAGTCCAATCGTTCCTTCGTCTGGCTGCAGCGCAACCTTACGCCGCGCCAGCAATGGCGGGTGATTTCGCTGGGCTTGCCGGGAATCGACTTCCAGAGCGCGCAGACGCGGGTATATCCGAACGGATCGCTGGCGGCCCATATTCTGGGGTTCGTAGACATCGACAATCGCGGCCTCGCCGGCGTCGAGAAAAAATTCGATGGGACGTTACGCGACAATACGGCGCCCTTACAGCTGACCATCGATATGCGCGTTCAGCACATCCTGCGCAGCGAACTGAACCGCGCGAAGTCAGAATTCAACGCGCTCGGCGCGACGGGCATGGTTCTGGATGTGCGCAACGGCGAAGTGCTGGCAATGACGTCCTTGCCGGACTTCGACCCGAATGACGGCGGCAACGCTGGGGACGACCAACGCTTCAATCGCGCTACGCTTGGCGTCTACGAGCTCGGCTCGACATTCAAGATTTTCACCGCCGCGATGGCGTTGGATTACGGCATCGTCACGATGCGCGACGGCTACGACGCCACCAAACCGATCAAGACCTCACGCTTCACGATCCGGGATTACCACGCCAAACGCCGCTGGCTTTCGATCCCGGAAATTTTCATGTATTCGTCGAATATCGGCGCTGCCAAGATGGCGGACGATGTCGGCAGCGAAGCGCAGCGCGAATTCTTGGGTCGTCTCGGCATGTTGCGGCCGGCTCCGATCGAACTTCCGGAAGTAGGGGCGCCCATAGTGCCGTCGCCCTGGCGGCCGATCAACACGCTGACAATCGGATTCGGTCACGGGCTGGCGGTCAGCCCGTTGCAGCTCGCCTCCGGCGTCGCCGCGATGGTCAATGGCGGGATGGTTCATCGCCCGACCCTGATTCGCCGCGAGTCGAACGATTCGCGGCGCGGGAAACGGATCATTTCCGAAAGGACATCGCGCGAGGTACGCCGATTGATGCGGCTCGTCGTAGAGCACGGCACCGGCCGCAAGGCGTCGGCCGACGGTTACATCGTAGGCGGTAAAACCGGCACCGCCGACAAACCCAAACACGGCAGTTATTCGCGCAGCGCCTTGATTTCGTCGTTCGTCAGCGCGTTTCCGATGACCGATCCGCGCTACGTCGTACTCGTCACGTTGGACGAACCGCACGGCAACAAAAGCACACACGGCTACGCAACGGGCGGCTGGGTCGCCGCGCCGGCCGTCCGCCGCATTATCGAGCGCGCGGCGCCGCTGCTGCGCGTACAACCCGTCGACGAGCAATCGCCCGCGGTGAAAAAGGAAATGCACATCGCGTTCAAACGAGAAGGGCGCCAGCTTGCGTCTTTCTGAATTAACCGGAGGAGGCGGCGCAGCCGCACAAACAAGCGTGCCGGATATCGACATCATCGGTCTGACGGCCGACAGCCGGGAGGTTCGACCCGGCTTCCTGTTCGCGGCCCTGCCGGGCGCGAAAGCGGACGGTCGCGCCTTCATCGATGAAGCGATCACAAAGGGTGCCGTCGCCATTTTGGCACCACCGACAGTTCGGCCGCACGACATCGGCGCCGGAATCGAATTGCTTACCGATCCGCTACCGCGTCGCCGGCTCGCGCATTTCGCCGCCCGCTTTCACCAAGGACAACCGGACACGATCGCCGCCGTGACGGGCACCAACGGCAAAACCTCGGTGACGAATTTCGTGCATCAAATTTGGCAACAGATGGGTCATCGCAGCGCTGCACTCGGCACGCTCGGGCTAACCGCACCCGGCTGGGATGCCGGTGCAGGGTTGACCACGCCCGACCCGGTAAGACTGCATGAGTCGCTCAATTTGCTGAAGCAGAACGGCATCAACCACCTGGCAATCGAGGCGTCGAGCCACGGTCTCGACCAATACCGTCTGGACGGCGTCCGGATCGCCGCGGCGGCTTTCACGAACCTGTCCCGGGATCATCTCGACTATCACGAAACGATGGACGCGTATTTGGACAGCAAGCTTCGGCTGTTCTCGGAACTCTTGCGGGACGGCGGCACGGCGGTCGTTGATGCGGACTCGCCGCAATACGACAGAATCGCCGTAATCGTCCGTTCCCGCCGTCTGCACATGCTTTCCTATGGGCGGGTACGCGGCGACATTCGATGTTCCAGTGCGGTCGCCGGCACGGACGCATGGTCGTTGACCATCGATGCGTTCGATACCGCCTACAATGTCGATTTCGCCTTGCCTGGTGCCTACCAGATCGACAACGCGTTGTGCGCGCTGGCGTTGGTTATCGGCTGCGGCGCGGCGCCGCACACGGTCATTCCCCTGCTATCCCGTCTCGTCGGTGTCCCCGGACGGATGCAGGTCGCCGGCCGTCGTCGCAACGGCGGCACGGTAATCGTCGACTATGCCCATACGCCGGACGCTCTCGAATCCGCTCTCCGGGCAGCACGGCCCTATTCCCGGAACCGGCTCGCCGTAATTTTCGGCTGCGGTGGCGACCGCGATTCCGGCAAGCGCGCCGAAATGGGGGCCGCCGCGAAACGCTATGCCGATTCGGTAATCGTCACCGACGACAATCCGCGCGACGAAGACCCTGCGGCGATCCGCGCGCAGGCACTCGCAGGCTGCCCGGACGCTATTGAAATCGGCGACCGCGGCGAAGCGATCCGCGTTGGCATCGCGATGCTGGAGACCGGCGACATCCTGATGATCGCGGGCAAGGGCCATGAACAAGGCCAGACCGTCGCCGGCAAGACATATCCATTCGACGACGTCACAGTCGCGCGCGCGGCGATCGCGGCGCAAGACGGAGGCGCCGCATGAGCGCGCTTTGGACCTCCCGCGAAGCGGCGGACGCGGCGGACGGACACAGCACGGCGGATTGGACCGCCACGGGCGTGTCCATCGATAGCCGCACCGTGCGGCGAGGCGACCTTTTCATCGCCATAAAGGGCCCAAATCACGACGGCCACGACCATATCGCCGATGCCGTCGCCAACGGCGCCGCGGCGGCGATGGCATCGCACGAAGGGTCCGTTGGGGACGCACCGGCATTGATCGTTGACGACACGATGGCGGGCATGCGCGCCCTCGCCTATCATGCGCGCCGCCGCGGCACGGCAAAAATCACCGCCGTCACCGGCAGTACCGGCAAGACTGGAACCAAGGACGCGCTTAAGCTGGCGCTCGGTCGGCAGGCGGAAACCCACGCGACCGACGGCAATTTGAACAATCACTGGGGCCTGCCCCTGAGTCTGGCGCGTTTGACCCGTAGCGCGCGCTTTAGCGTTCTCGAAATGGGCTTGAACAGCCCCGGGGAAATCGCACCGTTATCGGCGCTTGCGGAACCGGACGTCGCGATCGTGACGAACGTCTCCGCCGTCCATTTCGAGTTCTTCGAAACCGAAGAGGATATCGCCGACGCCAAGGGCGAAATCTTCGTGGGCATGGGAAGCGGAGGCACCGCGGTTTTGAATCGGGACAATCGTCATTTCGACCGCCTTCGGGCGCATGCGGAAAATGCCGGTGTGGGCCGCATCCGCAGTTTCGGCAGCCACCGGGACGCGGATATCCGGCTGCGCGAAAGCACGCCGGACCAATCGGGTTGGCGCGTTACCGCGGAGATCGACGGCACTCGAATTTACTACACGCTCGGTGCACCGGGTGCGCACTGGGTGACCAACAGCCTGGGCATACTGACCATGGTCGACGCGCTGGGCGCCGATGTTGCGGAAGCGTCCCGGGCGATGGCCGACGTCGCCCCTGCCATCGGCCGCGGTGCGCAAAGCCATATTCAAATCGCCGCGGGTAGTTTCCTACTGATTGACGAAAGCTACAACGCGAGCCCCGCCTCGACCCGCGCCGCGCTGGACGTACTGGGAACCTGCGCCGGGCGGCGGATTGCCGTTCTCGGCGACATGCTGGAACTGGGCGGGCGCGCCGCCGAACTGCATGCCGCACTCGCGGACGATGTCGAGCGCAACGGGGTCGGGCAGGTGTTCCTCGCAGGACCGCAGATGGCGTGGCTGGCGGCGGCGCTCGAGCCGGTACGTGTCGCCGCCACCGCCGATTCCAGTGAAACGTTGCTGCCGGCGGTAATCGACGCGGTAAGAACCGGCGACACCGTCATGGTGAAAGGATCGCTCGGCAGCCGCATGGCGCCTATCGTCACGGCGCTCAAGGCGCTCGACATTACCAACGGTTCGCCCGCTGAAAAACGCGCGGCGAACGGAAGGTAGACCGGGCGATGCTGTACAATTTTCTTTATCCGCTCGCCGGCGACTTTCAGATCCTCAACCTGTTCCGGTACATCACCTTCCGCACAGGCGGCGCGATCATGACTGCGCTATTTCTCAGCTTCATCTTCGGACCGAGCATCATCACCTGGCTCAAGAGCCAACAGGGATCAGCCAGCAACGTCCGCGAAGACCTTCCGGAGACGCACTTCAAGAAAGCCGGCACGCCGACTATGGGTGGATTTCTGATCTTGCTGTCGATCAGCGTCAGCACAATTTTGTGGGCCGACCTCACCAACGGATATGTCTGGGTCGTGCTGCTGGTCACGATCGGATTTGGCGCCGTCGGTTTCGCCGACGATTACCTCAAACTGTCGCGTGCGGATTCAAAAGGTCTTGCCGGCCGTCTGAAACTATTGTTTCAGTTGATCATCGCGATCGCCGCGGCCGCCTGGGTACTCGAATTGACCCCGTCGCCGCTGAACGACGCGCTCGTCTTTCCCTTTTTCAAGAACCTGCTCCTCGATCTGAATTGGTTCTTCATCCCGTTCGCCGCCTTCGTGTTGATCGGATCGTCGAACGCCGTCAATCTGACCGACGGTCTGGACGGGCTGGCCATCGTGCCCGTCATGATCGCGGCCGCCTGCTTCGGCGCCATCGCCTATCTCGTCGGCAGCACGGTCTACGCCAACTATTTACAGCTCCACTACGTGCCGGGCTCCGGCGAACTCGCCGTCTTCGCCGGCGCCATGGTCGGCGCCAGCCTCGGATTCCTCTGGTTCAATGCCCCACCGGCGATGGTGTTCATGGGCGATACGGGATCGCTCGCGGTCGGCGGCGCGCTGGGCGCGATCAGTATCGTCACCAAGCACGAGCTGGTGCTGGCCATCATCGGCGGACTGTTCGTCCTGGAAACCGTTTCGGTCATCGTCCAGGTGGCGTCCTTCAAGTTGACGGGACGGCGCATTTTCGCGATGGCGCCGCTGCACCACCATTTCGAAAAGAAGGGTTGGGCGGAATCGACCATCGTCATTCGTTTCTGGATCATCGCGATGATCCTCGCCCTCGTTGGCCTATCGACGTTGAAGCTGAGGTAGGCTGCGATGATCCCGCTGAAAGACATGATGGGAAAATCGGTCGCGGTTATGGGGCTGGGACGTTCCGGCCTGTGCACCGCGCGGGCGCTGGCGATTGCGGGCGCTGAAGTGCGTGCCTGGGACGACAACGCCGATCGCCGCGCCGCGGCCGAGGCGGAAGGTCTGCCCCTCGTTTCCCTCTTGGAGGTCGATTGGGGCGACACCGCCGTCCTCGTCCTGAGTCCTGGGATTCCACATACACATCCCGCTCCGAACCCGGTCGCGGCCAAAGCGCGCGTGCAAGGGACCGAAATCATCGGCGACATCGAACTGCTGAAACGGTCGGCCACGCAAGCACGGTTCGTCGGCATCACCGGGACGAACGGCAAATCGACGACGACAGCATTGATCGGAAATATCTTTAAGGCCGCCGGGTTCCCCGTTGAAATCGGCGGCAATCTCGGTCGGCCGGCACTCGATCTGAATCCGTTGGGCGGCGACGGGCATTACGTGCTCGAGCTGTCCTCCTTTCAGCTCGAACTGACGCCGAGCGGCGGCTTCGATATCGCCGTCCTACTGAACATCACGCCGGACCATCTCGACCGGCATGGCGGCATGGCCGGTTACATCGCCGCAAAACGCAAGATTTTCGAGGGCTGTTCCGGAACCGCGATCGTTGGCATCGACAACACCGAATGTACGGATATCGCCACAGCGGTGCAGAGCGACGGCGCGGCCAAGGTCATCCCGATTTCCGGCACCACACCGGTTGCCGGCGGCGTCTACGTTACCGATGGCACCCTGGTCGACGATATCGACGGCGCAAACGTTGCCGTTGCGGAAATCGGCGCCATCGCAACCCTGCCAGGGGACCACAATGCGCAGAATGCCGCCGCCGCCTACGCCACCGCGCGTGCCGCCGGGGTGCCGCGAGACAGCATCGTAATCGGTCTCGAAAGTTATCCGGGTCTTGCCCACCGGCAGCAACTGGTCGCCCGTATCGACGGCGTCGCTTACGTGAACGACAGCAAGGCGACCAACCCGGAAGCCGCATCGCGGGCTCTATCCTGCTATCAAGGCATCTATTGGATCGCCGGCGGCAGGGTCAAAGAGGGGGGTCTCGGCTGTCTCACACCGTATCTACCCCGCGTCCGGCATGCATTCCTGATCGGCGAAGCGGCGGTACCCTTCGCGGCGGCCCTCGGACGCGATATCGACGCTCGGATTTCGACGACGCTTGAAAACGCGACGCGGGACGCCCATGCATTGGTTCAAAGCGAAACGCCCGACGACGCCGTTGTCTTGCTGTCCCCAGCATGCGCGTCCTACGACCAGTATCCCAACTTCGAAGAACGCGGCTGGGATTTCGAGCGCTGCGTCAGAGGGCTCCCGGGCACCGAACGTCAATATTTCGAGCTCGAAGGGTCCGCGCCATGACGCCGATCGCGCGCGACGACAGCTCGATCCTGGGCCGATGGTGGTGGACCGTCGATCGTTGGACGCTGCTGTGCGTATGCCTGCTGGTGGCCTTCGGCATGGTGCTGACCGCCGCCGCGAGCCCGCCCGTCGCCGAGCGGATCGGTCTCGACACACTGTATTTCGTGCGCAGACATGCCTTTTTCATCGTGCCCGCCATCGCCCTGCTGGTCTCTATTTCAATCCTGGAACCGCGTTCGGTGCGGCGTCTTGCGACCGTCGCATTTGTCGGCGGCATCGTTTTGCTTCTCGCGACATTGCTGATTGGGCCGGAAATCAAGGGTTCCCAGCGCTGGTTGAAATTCGGTGGCCTGACCATACAGCCGTCCGAATTCGTCAAACCGGCTTTCGCCGTCGTCGCCGCCTGGATGTTCTCCGCACGCAGGCTCGGCGAGGACATTCCCGGCTACCAAATTTCCGGATTCCTTTACATGGCGGTCCTGGGCTTGCTATTGGCCCAGCCGGATATCGGCCAGGCGATTGTCGTTTCCGCGATTTGGTTCACGCAGTGGTTCCTGGCCGGTCTGTCCGCCACCTGGGTCGGGCTAATCTGCCTGCTCGGGCTGACGGCGATGGTTGTCGCATATTTCGCCTTTCCCCATGTCGCCAGCCGCGTGGACCGGTTTCTCGACCCCGCCTCGGGCGACAATTATCAGATCGACCGGGCGATGGAAGCCTTCATGAACGGCGGCCTGTTCGGTCGCGGGCCCGGTGAGGGCACGGCGAAAGCCTATCTGCCCGACGCCCACTCCGATTTCATTCTCGCAGTCGCCGGCGAGGAATTCGGCCTGCTCGCCTGCCTTATCCTGGTCGCCCTGTTCGCCTTCATCGTCCTGCGCGGCCTGTTCCGTGTCCTGGAAGACCAGAACCTGTTTATCGTTCTGGCATCTGCCGGTCTTCTGGTTCAGTTCGCGTTGCAGGCGATCATCAACATGGCGTCTACCGTGAACATGATGCCGACCAAGGGCATGACGCTACCGTTCATTTCCTATGGCGGATCGTCGCTGCTGGCGCTGTCCTTCGGCATGGGCATGCTGCTGGCATTGACCCGGCGAAGGTCGGGAGGTGTCGAATGAGCCGGCGCGATCCCCTCATCGTACTTTCCACCGGCGGGACCGGCGGACATATATTCCCGGCGCAGGCGCTGGCCGAAACCCTTTTGGCGCGAGGCTATCGCCTTGAGCTTATCACCGATCGGCGTGGTGACGCCTATAATGGACCGCTCAAAAAAGTCGACACCCATGCTATCCAAGCGGCCGGCATAAGCGGGCGCAGCCTGGTCGCAAAACTGGTTGCGTTCGGGCGGCTCACAGCGGGTTACTTCCAGGCCCGCCGGTTGTTACGCGACCTCGCGCCGGATGTCGTCGTCGGATTCGGCGGCTATGCAACGGTGCCAACCCTGCTCGCCGCGTCTCACCTCGGCATCAAGACGGCGATTCACGAACAGAATGCCGTACTCGGACGCGCAAATCGCGTGCTCGCGCCCAGGGCAACGCGCGTCGCAACGGCTTTCAAGACCACCGCTTTCTTGCGAAACGCCGACCGTGGCAAGTCGGTGTGGACCGGCAACCCTGTTCGGCCGGAGATCGTTTCCGTGCGAGACGCGCCGCTTCCGGCCTTCGACCAGGACGCACCGATACAACTGTTAATCCTCGGCGGCAGTCAGGGCGCCACCATCTTCAGCACTGTTGTACCGGCTGCGCTGGCCTCGCTTCCCGACGATGTGCGCACGCGGCTTCGCGTGATGCAACAATGCCGTAAGGAAGATCTCGCCCAAGTCCGCGAAGATTATGCGCAAGCGCAAATAAGTGCCGAATTGTCGCCGTTTTTCGACGACATCCCGCAACGGCTGATGGCCGCCCATATGGTGATCTGCCGCGCCGGTGCGTCGACCATGGCGGAGCTGACCACCGCGGGCCGACCGGCAATCCTGGTGCCTTATCCGCACGCGGTTGACGACCATCAGACGATCAACGCCGCTCGGCTTTGCGATTCAGGCGGTGCTTGGATGATACCAGACGCGGATTTTACGCCGGAAACGTTGTCCGCACGGCTGGAATCCCTGATTTCGATGGATACGACACTGGCCATGGCGGCGCGCTGCGCAGCGCAGATCGGAATGCCGGAATCCTCCGGCCGCCTTGCCGACGTCGTGGTCGGAATCATCTGCGCCAACGGCAATGGCAAGAACGCACCGAACCCGGTTCGGGAGGCGGCCGCATGAGAACCATGCCGCTTTCCATCGGGCGCATCCATTTCGTCGGCATCGGCGGCATTGGCATGTCCGGTATCGCGGAGATTTTGAACAATTTGGGTTACGAAATCCAAGGCAGCGATATTTCCGAAAGCGCAAACGTTCAGCGGCTGCGCGGCCTCGGCATTCCGGTCGTCATCGGGCATGACGCCAAGAATGTTGCCGATGCCCAAGTCGTCGTCGTGTCTTCCGCGATCAAACCCGATAACCTGGAAGTGACCGCAGCCCAGATACAAATGATCCCCGTCGTCCAGCGCGCCGAGATGCTGGGTGAGTTGATGCGTCTGAAATGGGCTATCGCCGTCGGTGGCACGCACGGCAAGACGACAACGACTTCCATGATCGCCGCCCTGATCGACGCCGCCGGCCTCGACCCTACCGTGATCAATGGCGGGATCATCAACGCCTACGGCACGAATGCGCGGCTTGGCGACGGCGACTGGATGGTCGTTGAAGCCGATGAATCGGATGGGACCTTCGTAAAACTGCCGGCGACTATCGCCGTCGTCACCAATATGGATCCGGAACATCTCGACTTCTACGGCAACTTCGACGCCGAGAAGGAGGCGTTCCGGGGTTTCGTACAGAACATTCCGTTTTACGGTTTCGCTGCCCTGTGCATCGACCATCCCGAAGTGCAAGCGCTGATCGGCAAGATCAACGACCGCCGGTTGATCACCTACGGTATGAGCCCGCAGGCGGAAGTGCGGGCCGAAAATCTGCGGAACCGGCCCGGCGGTGTCGAGTTCGACGTGACCATTGCGACCCGGGGCGAACAGCAGCGCACTTTGACCGCCCTTCTGTTGCCGATGTTCGGCGCACACAACGTACAAAACGCACTCGCCGCGATCGCGATCGCCAACGAGATGGGCATAAACGACGAAACAATCGCCAAAGGCCTGAAATCGTTCTTCGGCGTCAAACGGCGCTTCACCAAGACCGGTGAAGTCGACGGTATCACGGTGATCGACGATTACGGGCACCATCCCGTCGAAATCGCCGCCGTGCTGACCGCGGCGCGGGCCGTATCTCAGGGCAAAGTAATTGCCGTAGTCCAGCCGCACCGCTACACGCGGCTACGCGATCTGTTCGAGGAATTCTGCACTTGTTTCAACGACGCCGACGTCGTGTTCGTGTCCGACGTTCACGCGGCAGGCGAGGAGCCGATCGAAGGCGTCGACCGCGACGCGCTGGTTAAAGGGCTGCGTACCCGCGGCCACCGCCAAGTTCTGCCGCTCGGCGACCCGACGGATCTCGCCGGCATGGTTCAAGACTTTGCGGAATCGGGCGACGTCGTTATCTGCCTCGGCGCGGGTTCGATCACTAATTGGGCGCAAACGCTACCCGACGAACTCAAAGCCTTGAACGTCGTCCGGACGGAGGCCAAAGCATGAGCGCCGTCGCCGTGCAAAAGGGACTCCTCGACCGCCTGCCGCCAGTGGAGGGTACCTATACCGAAAACTTCGATCTCGCTCGGCATATGTGGTTCAAGGTCGGCGGCCCCGCCGAAGTCGCGTTCGAACCTGCCTGTCTCGCCGACCTGCGCTACTTCCTCTCCGAAAAACCACGCGACGTGTCCGTCACCGTAATCGGTGTCGGTTCTAACGCCTTGGTACGCGACGGCGGCATTCCCGGCGTCGTCGTCCGGCTCGGCCGCACATTCGGCGAAATCACTGTCGGCGACGGCAGCATTTCCGCCGGGGCCTCGGCGCTCGCCATACACGTCTCGCGGACCGCACAGCGCGAAGGTCTCGCCGGCCTCGAATTCCTGTCCGGCGTTCCCGGCGCAATCGGCGGCGCCCTGCGCATGAACGCCGGCGCCTACGAGCGGGAAATGAAGGACGTGGTACAGCGCGCAAGAGCGGTCGATCCGGCAGGCGTCCTAAACGTTCTGCAAACCTCCGCCTTAGGATTCTCCTATCGTCATTGCGACGTTCCGGAGGATTGGATTTTCGTCGGCGCCGACCTGCACACGGTACCGGGCGATCCGCAGGCGATTTCGGCACGCATGGCGGAAATTGGGACGGCGCGATCGGACACGCAACCCGTCCGCACGCAGACGGGCGGATCGACCTTCAAGAATCCGCCGGGTGCGAAGGCGTGGGAATTGATCGACCGCGCCGGATGCCGCGGGATGCGAAACGGCGGCGCGCAGGTATCGGAACAACACTGCAACTTCCTGATCAATACGGGATCGGCGACGGCGTCCGACCTCGAAGCGTTGGGCGAGAAGGTCCGTGACCGGGTGCGCGACAAATGCGGCGTCGAACTGGAATGGGAAATCAGACGGATCGGTGTACCGGCGGCGGGAGGGGCGGAATGAGCAAATCCGTCACTGTACTGATGGGCGGCTGGTCCGCGGAGCGCGAGGTCTCGCTTGCCAGCGGCACCGCTTGCGCCGATGCGTTGAGCGACGCCGGGTATCAAGTGTCGCGCGTCGACGTGAAACGCGATCTCAACGCATTGCTCGGTGCGCTGAACCCGGCACCGGACGTCGTGTTCAATGCCTTGCACGGCCGCTTCGGCGAAGACGGACGCATCCAGAGCCTGCTGGACATACTCGGCCTGCCCTATACGCACTCGGGCGTGCTCGCCTCGTCCCTTGCGATGGACAAACATTCCGCCAAGGCATTGTTCACCAGCCGGGGTATCCCCTGTCCGGCAGGCCACCTCCTTTCGGTTTCGGAGATTGGCGACACCATGCCCTTGGAACCGCCCTTTGTCGTCAAACCGAACAATGAAGGCTCCAGCGTCGGCGTCATAGTCATCCGGCCTGGCGATAACCGCGTTGCGTTCGACGATTGGCCCTATGGCGATGACGTCCTGGTCGAGAAGTATATTGACGGCCGCGAACTCACGGTCGCCGTCATCGGTGATCGGGCGTTGGGCGTTACCGAACTACGGCCGCATGCGGGATTCTACGATTACGAAGCGAAATATACGGACGGAAAAACAGACCATCTCTGCCCCGCCCCGATCCCGGATGAAATCGCCGAACTGGCGATGGAATACGCGGTCGCGGCGCATCGGGCTTTGGGATGTCGCGGCGTCAGCCGGTCCGATTTCCGATACGACGATACCGAAACCTCCCCGGGGCACCTTTTCATGTTGGAGGTCAACACGCAGCCCGGCATGACGCCCTTATCGCTAGTTCCGGAACAAGCCGCGCATGCCGGCATGGGGATGAGCGACCTCGTCGCCTGGATGGTGGAGAACGCCGCATGCGACGCCTGATCCCAAGCCGGCAGGGCGACGGCGGCAAGAAGCGCAACGCCAAAGCCCGCAAACAACGCCGCGCAGCGCGGCGGCGCTGGCTCCGTCCTGCGCTCTACGCCACGATGGCATTCCTCGGGCTCGGCGTTCTGTCCTGGGGCATTTACTGGTCGTTGTCGACCGGTGCACTGGCACGGACCGTGGCGAAAATAGAAGCGGCCGCGATCGCGGAAACCGTCCGTGCCGGACTCGCCGTCAACGAGGTGCTCGTCGAAGGCCGGGTCGAATCCACCCGCGCGCAATTGCTTAAAACAGTCGGTATTCGTCGGGGCGACCCGATCCTGACGCTCGATACGCACGCGGTTCGCGAGCGCCTGATCGGCCTCGGCTGGGTGGCCAACGCCGCAGTCGAGCGGCGGCTGCCGGGTACGGTCTATTTGCGCCTTTGGGAGCGCAAAGCATTGGCGATTTGGCAACGCAAGGGCAGCTTTGTTCTGATCGATCGGACCGGTGCCGTGATCGGAACACAGGGTCTGGAACGTTACGGCCATTTGAAGATCATCGTCGGTAAGGACGCGCCGCGCCACGCGCCGGCGCTGTTGGACATGCTGGCCACCGCGCCGCCGCTGATGAAGCGAGTCCGTGCCGCCGTCTGGGTTAGCGGACGGCGCTGGAACCTACGCCTCGACGACGGTATCGATATCCGCTTGCCGGAGGAAAACGCACAGGCGGCCTGGACGCGACTCGCAACTCTGGAGCGCGATCGACAACTTCTGAGTCAGGACATCATCGCCATCGATCTGCGTATCCGCGACCGGTTGGTGGTGCGACGGCGCGGCGAGGTCGTGAAAACGCCGGAGAACAGTACATGACTCACCGGCATTAACGGGAACGAGGGGAAATAAGGTTTTGGCCCGCAACGATCTGATCACCGCGCTGGATATAGGTTCGTCCAAGATCTGCTGTTTTATCGCAGAGCTTGGTGAGACCGGCCGTGCGCGTGTTATCGGCATCGCCCACCACGCCAGCCAAGGTATCAAATCCGGCGCGGTCGTTAGTATGGAAGACGCCCAGAATGCGGTAATCGGCACGGTGAATGCGGCCGAGCAAATGGCCGGAACGACCATCAGGGATGTCTTCGTCAATGTGAGTTGCGGTGCGGCCACGAACGGCAACATCGATCTGCAGACAGCCATCGGCAGCGGCGCCATCGGTGACGGAGAGATGCGTAAATTATTCGGCGAGGCCAAGTTCCGCGACGAATTGCCCGATCGGACGATGATCCATTCGATCCCGAGCGGCTACAAGATCGACGGCGCGAACGGCGTCCGCAACCCACGCGGCATGACCGGTCAAACCCTAGGCGTGCACATCCGCACCGTATCTGTCGCCGCCTACGTGATCCGTAACATCGATGCCTGCGTCGGGCATTGCCACTTGGATGTCAGCGGGCATGTCGTCAGTCCATACGCATCGGGACTCGCCTGCCTGGTCGAAGACGAGACGGATCTTGGCGTTACGGTCATCGACATGGGCGGGGGTACGACGTCCTTCGCCGTATTTTTCGACGGTGCACTCGCATTCACGGACAGCATCCCCGTCGGTGGCTTGCATGTGACCAACGACATCGCGCGCGGTTTATCGACGACGGTCAGCCACGCGGAGCGGTTGAAAACCCTGCATGGCAGCGCCCTGCCGTCGCCGACCGACGAACGGGACATCATCGACGCGCCGCAGATCGGCGAAGCGGAAGAAGGCACGGTCAACCGGGTGCCGAAATCGTTCATCGTGAGCATCATCGCGCCACGTCTCGAAGAAACGTTCGAACTCGTACGCGCCAAACTCGACGCGAGCGGTTTCGACAAGGTCGCCGGCCGCCGTGTTGTACTGACGGGCGGCGCCAGCCAGCTCACCGGTGTGCGCGAACTGGCCAGTCAACTTCTCGACAAACAGGTTCGGCTCGGCCGGCCTATCGGCATATCCGGCCTGGCCGAAGCGACCTGCGGTCCGGCATTCGCCACAGGCGCCGGCCTGCTGTCCTACGCCGCGGACAATCGCGGTGAGGTTAGACCGGTCCGGTCCCGAATCATGAAATCATCGAGCGGTCCGTTCGGCCGCATCGGAGGGTGGATAAGTGAGCATTTTTAGCGAAACCGCCCGCAACGAGATTCCGCGCGCCGTCGACGGCGGTGCCGGAATGCGTCGGCGAAAGCCGGCAATCCCTGATATTGTAACGGTATTCTGGAGGCACACATGACAATCAACCTCAGCATGCCAAAGTCGCAATCCGATTTGAGACCGAGCATCCTCGTCGTGGGTGTCGGCGGCGCCGGTGGGAACGCCGTCAACAACATGATTCGCTCGAATCTCGAAGGGGTCGACTTTGTCGTCTGTAACACCGATGCGCAAGCGCTCAACCAATCTTTGTCCGAGCGCAAAATTCAGATGGGTCTTGGCACGACCGAAGGGTTGGGTGCCGGTTCGCGGCCGGAAATCGGCGCCGCCGCGGCCGAGGAAGCGCTCGACGAAATTCAACATCATCTGAACGGCACGCATATGGTCTTCATCGCCGCCGGCATGGGCGGCGGTACCGGCACCGGTGGCGCGCCAATCATCGCCCGGGCGGCCCGCGAGCAAGGCATCCTGACCGTCGGCGTCGTCACCAAGCCGTTCCAGTTCGAAGGCGGCCGGCGAATGACCATCGCCGAGAACGGTATCGAGGAATTGCAGCAATTCGTCGATACGCTGATCATCATCCCGAACCAGAACCTGTTCCGCATAGCGAACGAGAAGACGACGTTCGCCGACGCGTTCAAGATGGCGGATGACGTTCTGTATTCCGGCGTGCGCGGCGTCACCGACCTAATGGTCATGCCGGGCCTCATCAATCTCGATTTCGCCGACATCCGTACGGTAATGGGCGAGATGGGCAAGGCGATGATGGGCACCGGCGAGGCCGATGGCGATAAGCGTGCCGTGGAAGCCGCGGAACGGGCGATTTCCAATCCACTGCTCGACGACGTCACGATGCAGGGCGCAAAAGGCGTACTGATCAACATTACTGGCGGACCGGATATGACATTGTTCGAGGTCGACGAGGCCGCGAACCGCATCCGCGAAGAAGTCGACCAGGACGCCAATATCATCTTCGGCTCAACATTCGAGGAAACCCTCGAAGGCTCGATCCGCGTATCGGTGGTCGCAACGGGGATCGAAGCGATCGCAACCGTCGAGCAACGGCCCCTGCCGATCGGCTTGACGACGATTGTCTCGAACACCCGAATAGAAAACGCGCCGGCGGAAACCGAGACAACTTCGGCCGAAGAACCTGAAGCGGTGACGGAAGGCAGCCTGCCGATCGAAGAGCCGGACGACGCGACTGCCGAGGCGCCGCAAGACGCGGAAGCCGCCAACGAGGCAAGGTCGCCCGAACTGGAGGAACCGAGACCGGTGCTCCCGCAGCGGCCGGCGTTTATCCCACCACGTCCCGTGCGGCCGGGCGACGTGCGGTCGGAGGCCAAACCCGCGGAGCCTTTCGCCGCGGCAGCAATCGAGAACGCGCGTAGCGAACCGCCGCAGCCGCGTCGCAAAGGTCTAACGCTGTTCGAGCGGATGACAGGTACGGGTCGCGCTAGACCGCAAATCGAGCCTTCTGCGATTGCGAAACAGCCGGGGGCAAAGGCCGAAGCGAAGGTTTCGCCGCGGCCGAAACCGGCCCCGCTTGAAACCGGCCAGCCGCAGCTTGGCGGACTCGATTCCGCCGATCAAACTGGGCCATCGCCGGCGGAAGAGGAAATGCTTGAAATTCCAGCGTTTCTACGCCGTCAGGCCAACTAGTCTAAGAAAAATGTTTGCGCAATATCAGGGAGTTACGCGGCCGCGCCATCAAGCGCGGCCGCGTAACAATTCGTAACAAAGAGTGATTTGAGACAAGTCACTGATATTGTTACATCTGCGCAATCGAAATACGAAATGAAAAAAAGTAACTCAATCAAGTTCGTATCCGGTTAACAGCAAGGCGAAAGCAAAGGGTTCCGAGGGGATGGAGGAATTGAGCAGGCTTGCCGCGTCATCGTGGCAGCGCACACTAAAAAGCAGCATTTGCTGCACCGGCGTCGGACTCCATACTGGCGATAAGGTCGCAATGGAATTGCATCCGGCGGCGGCCAATTCCGGCATCGTTTTTCGACGCACCGACGTTGCGACCGGCAATCGAGATATACTCGCGCGGTACAATTTCGTCGGCAGTACGAATCTTTGCACGACATTGGTCAACGAAGATGGCGTCAGTGTCGCGACGGTTGAACATCTCATGGCGGCTTTGGCCGGCTGCGAGATAGACAACATCATCGTTGCAATCGACGGATCGGAAGTACCGATTATGGACGGCAGTGCAGAACCGTTCGTTTTCCTCATCGAATGCGCCGGAACAGTCGAGCAAGATGAGCCTCGGCGCGCCATTCAGGTTCTTCATCCGGTGACCGTGCAAGATGGCGATAGCATTGCGCGTCTCGAACCCGCCGACGGCTTTTCCATCGAATTCGGAATCGATTTCGAAAGCGCCGTAATCGGACGACAGAATTTCGCGATCGATTTGTCTCCGGACGCTTTCAAAACCGACATCTCCCGCGCCCGGACGTTCGGATTCCTGCATGAGGTGGAAGCGCTTCGCAGTGCCGGGCTCGGCCAGGGAGGAACGCTCGACAACGTGGTTGTCATCGATGGCGACGAGGTGATGAATAGCGACGGCCTGCGCTTCGACAATGAGTTCGTCCGACACAAGGTCCTGGACTGCATTGGCGACATGTATCTTGCGGGCGGCCCGTTGATCGGCCATTTCAGCGGTGTCAGAACCGGGCACGGATTGCATCACAAGTTACTGCAGACACTTTTTGCGGAAGACGCCGCATGGACGACGATTTCCATGGACCGGCGCATACCGCTAACAACTGCCGGCTGGAGCTCGGAACCGATAGCTGCGACGGCGTAGTTACCTTAGAGCCTGGCTCTTATACCAACGAGCGTTGATATTACATCGAAATTTCGGTTCCGGTGGGAAATGCCCGCCCACGGTGATATATTCAATGGCGTGTCATTCTGACCGGTAAGGTTTGATCGCCGTTGCGAAAATTCAATCTCTGTCGATGAACCAGCACATCACCGAATTCAAAACCGTGGCTGCGGCAATTCGCGCCATTTCGCTCGTTGCCGCCCTCCTTTTGGCTGGGTGCGCCGAAGACGACGCCGACGCCTACCAGGCAAGAACCGTCGAGCGACTCTACAATCTTGGCGTCAACGCGTTGCAACGCGAGGACTACAAGAACGCCGTTGTGTCATTCGACGAAGTCGAACGCCAACATCCCTACTCGGTTTGGGCGACGAAAGCAGCGCTGATGTCGGCTTTCGCGTCCTATAAACGGGACGATTACGACGATGCGATCATCGGACTCGACCGGTTTATCGAATTGCATCCGGGCAATCCTGACGTCGCATACGCCTACTACTTAAAGGGCGTTTCATACTACGAACAGATTTCGGATGTCAGACGCGACCAGAAGATGACCGAACTGGCAATGGAGTCGCTGCGCGATGTCATCCGTCGCTATCCCGACACCAAATACGGCCGGGACGCGCGTGCAAAGATAGACCTCGTCAACGACCATCTGGCGGGAAAGGAAATGGCGGTTGGCCGGTACTATCAGCAGCGGCGCGAGTTCCTCGCCGCGATCAATCGCTTTCGATCCGTGTTGCAGAACTATCAAACCACAACCCATGTTCCCGAAGCACTGCTCCGCCTAACGGAATCCTATCTTTCAATCGGCATCACGGACGAGGCCCAGATGGCCGCTGCCGTGCTCGGCCACAATTTTCCGGGCAGCAAATGGTATGCGGATAGCTATGCCTTGCTTGAACAGAGCAACCTGCAGCCGGTACAGAAAGAAAGCTCCTGGCTGAGTTGGATGTGGGATTGGGCGTACTGACGCCGCAATGATTACGGCGCTAAGCATTCGGAACGTCGTTTTAATCGAAAGACTCGATTTGACCTTTCATTCGGGTCTCTGCGTTCTGACGGGGGAAACGGGCGCGGGAAAGTCGATCTTGTTGGATGCGCTCGGCCTTGCCCTCGGTGCGCGCGCGGAGTCGAACCTCGTTCGACAAGGGAGCGACAGCGCCACCGTTACCGCGAGTTTCGAAGTGCTGCCGGAACATCCGGCAAACCGCATGATTGCGGAGCATGGTATCGAAGCCGAGGACACGCTGGTCTTGCGGCGGATTTTGAGTGATGCAGGGCGGTCCCGCGCCTTCATCAACGACCAATCGACAAGCGTCGGGCTGTTGAAACGGGTTGGCGATTCGCTGATCGAGATACAAGGCCAGTTCGAACAACATGGCTTGCTCGACGCTGCCACGCATCTTTCGCTGTTGGACGCGTTCGGCAAACTCCAGGGGCAAGCGAACAAGGTCCGCCTGAATTATCGCGCCTGGCGCGACGCGCTCGCGGAATTGGACAACGCGGCCGCCGAAGCGGAACAGGCCCGGCGCGACGAAGAATATTTGCGCCATGCGCTCGAGGAATTGGACGCGCTCGACCCTCAGGAGGGCGAAGACGCTGAATTGGCCGAAACGCGCCGATTTCTCATGCAAGCCGGCCATATCGTCGAAGCGATCAAAGCGGCGCGCGCGGATTTCGATTCGAAAAAACCGGTTAGCGAGTCTCTCCGTTCGGCCCTACGCAAGCTGGAACGTCTCTCGGAAACCGCAGGGGGTCGGCTCGACGCGGCCATCGCCGCACTGGATCGCGCGTTGGCCGAGGTCGAAGCGGCGAGCGACGTTCTTAACGAAGCGGCGCGGTCGATCGATACGGACGACGCCCGATTGAACCAGATCGAGGAGCGCCTCTTCGCGCTGCGCGAAATCGGGCGCAAGCATCGCGTCGATGTCGAGTCTCTACCCAATTTACGACAGCGGTTCAGCAACCGTCTCGCCCTGATCGACAACCAGACCGACGCGCTCAAGAAGCTTGAGGCCGTGGTCCGGGAAACGCGAACGGCTTACATGGAACAGGGAGAAAGCCTCAGCAAAGCACGCGCCACGGCGGCTAAATCTCTGGACAAGGCGGTGAACGAAGAACTGCCCCCGCTGAAGCTCGACAAGGCGGTCTTCACCACGGAATTGGCGAGGCTTGCCGAAGACGATTGGAACGAAGGCGGTCTCGACCGCACCCGTTTCATAGTCGCGACGAACCCCGGCGAGCCCGCAGGCCCGATCGGCCGTATCGCGTCCGGCGGAGAACTGTGCCGCTTCATGCTGGCCTTGAAACTCGTGCTCATTTCGTCGAGCGAGCAACCGTCGCTGATATTCGATGAAGTCGACAGCGGTGTCGGTGGGGCAACAGCGCACGCCATCGGACAGCGGCTGTGGCGCCTTGCCGACAAAACGCAACTTCTCGTCGTGACCCATTCGCCGCAGGTTGCCGCGCGCGGTTCGGACCATTTGCTGGTCCAAAAAACGGGTTCCGGCGAACGCGTTATCACCGACGTCAAACGTCTCGGCGGCGAGTCGCGGCTGGAAGAAGTCGCCCGCATGCTCTCCGGCGCCGAGATTACCGCAGAGGCCCGCGCCGCAGCGGGAAGATTGATCGAAGGGAACGCGCCGTGATCGCGCGGGAAAAGGACATCGAGGTTCTGACTCGCGAGGAGGCGGCGCAAGCGCTGGCCGAACTAGCGGCGGAGATCGCCCGGCATGACCGGCTGTACCATCAGCAGGATGCGCCGGAGATCAGCGATGCCGACTACGACGCGCTGCGACGGCAAAACGACGCCATCGAAGCGCGCTTTCCCGATCTCGTCCGAACCGACAGCCCGAGCCAGCAGGTGGGTGCCACGCCGGCATCCGGATTCGCAAAGGTCGCCCATGCCCGCCCGATGTTGTCTTTATCCAACGCGTTCGGCGACGAGGACGTGGTGGAATTCCTGGCCCGGATACGCCGCTTCCTGGGCCTCGACGAAAACCAAATCGTCGAAATTGTCGCCGAGCCGAAGATCGACGGGCTTTCCGCATCGCTGCGTTTCGAAAATGGCGCGTTCAGAATCGGCGCGACCCGAGGGGACGGCACGACCGGCGAGGATATTACCGCGAACCTGCGCACGATCGCCGATATTCCCAAAACGCTCCCGGATGACGCCCCCGACATATTCGAGGTTCGTGGCGAGGTCTATATGAGCCGCGACGATTTCTTCACGCTGAACGAACGCCAGACCGCCGAAGGCAGCAAAGTCTTCGCCAACCCGCGCAACGCCGCCGCGGGCAGCCTGCGGCAACTCGACGCGTCGATCACCAAGACCCGGCCGCTACGGTTTTTCGCCTATTCGACCGGCGAGACGAGCGCGCCGACCGGCGATACCCATTGGGAATTCCTGTCGCGTCTGGATGGTTGGGGGTTTTCCGTCAACCCGCATTCCCGGCTCTGCGCCAACAGCGACGACGCGTTGGCGCTCTATGAAGAGATTGCGGCGAAACGCGCGTCCCTGCCCTACGACATCGACGGAATCGTCTACAAGGTAAACCGGCTCGATTGGCAGAACCGGCTGGGCATGGTGAGCCGCGCGCCGCGCTGGGCGATCGCACATAAATTCGCGGCAGAACAGGCGGTAACCCTGCTGCGCGACATTTCCATCCAGGTCGGGCGCACCGGCGCGCTGACGCCGGTAGCGGAATTGGAGCCGATAACGGTCGGCGGCGTCGTCGTCAGCCGCGCAACCTTGCACAATGCCGACGAGATCGCGCGCAAGGATGTGCGCGCCGGCGATACGGTCGTCATCCAACGGGCCGGCGACGTAATTCCGCAGGTGGTCCGTGTCGTTCTCGAAAATCGGCCCGCCGATTCCGAAGCGTTCCTATTCCCGGACCGCTGTCCGGAATGCGGCAGCGCCGTCATCCAGGAAGACGGCGAAGTGGTGCGCCGCTGTACCGGCGGTCTGATTTGCCCCGCACAGGCGCTTGAGCGTTTGAAACATTTCGTCAGCCGCAACGCGTTCGACATCGAAGGGTTCGGTGGCAAACATATCGAAGCGTTCCAAAAGGAAAAGTGGATCGAAACGCCGGCCGACATATTCCACCTGGCCGAAAGGTCGGCGGAAATATCCGAGCGCGAGGGGTGGGGCGAACAATCCACCGAAAACCTGTTGGCGGCAATCGAGGCGCGGCGCACGATTCCGCTGGAACGCTTCATTTACGCGCTTGGTGTCCGGCAAGTCGGGCAATCCACAGCCCGTCTTCTGGCGCGAAATTTTGGCAGCTACGACGCGCTCGCCGTTGCGATGTCCGAAGCGCAGGATTCCGAATCGGAAGCCTTTGCCGGTTTGATCGCGATCGACGGGATCGGCCCGTCGGTCGCCGCCGACCTTGTCGCGTTCTTTTCCGAAAGGCATAACCGGACCGTTCTCGAAGACTTGTCGACGGTGCTCGATATCGAACCGTTCGAGCAAGCCGAAAACGACTCGCCGGTCGCCGGCCGGACCGTCGTCTTTACCGGGACCTTGGAGCGAATGACGCGCGGCGAAGCGAAAGCGCGCGCGGAGTCGCTTGGCGCAAATGTCTCCGGCTCGGTATCCAAAAAGACCGACTTCGTGATCGCCGGCCCCGGCGCCGGTTCCAAAGCGAAGAAGGCGGCCGAATTGGGCGTGACGATCCTGAGCGAAGAGGAATGGCTCGATATGCTCGGCGACGCCGCGGCGTTATGATTTCAGCGACGAAATATCTCGGGACCGCGACGCTTGCCGCCGCACTGATCGTCACATTACCGACCGCAGCCTATGCGCAATCGAGCACCCGAATTTTGAAGTACAACGACAAAGGCGAAGTGACCGGCGTCGTCGAGACCGAAAGCAAAATGAAACAAAACCCCGCAGCCGAGCGCAAAGAACCCGGTGGCGGGAAATCGCAGAATTACAAGAGCGATACGCGCGAGCAGCCGGCTGCCGAACCGGGTGAAATCATCGTCTTCAACCCGCCCAGCGGATTCACGCGGGCGATGCGCGATAACGGTTATACGGTGTTGGAACGCATCGTGCTGGAGACACTTGGATTGACGGCGCTGCGGTACCGCACACCATCCGGCGTTTCAGCCAGCGAAGCGGTCCGTGCGGTCGAAACGCGGTATCCATCCATTGCCGTGGGCGTCAACCAGCGCTTTACGGTCAATGCCGGCCGGCCGGGCGATTATGGCCGCAGCGTCATCGGTTGGGGCGAGGTTCCGGCAGCCTGTGGCAGCGGTATCCGGATCGGCATGATCGATACGCTCATCGATGTCACGCATCCCGCGATAAAAGCCCAACGCATCGCGCGGCGGTCTTTTATACCGAAAGGCACGAAACCTGGCATCTCCGACCATGGCACCGCGGTCGCGGGGCTCCTCGTCGGCAAATCGGACAGCGGCGACTGGCAGGGCCTATTGCCGGGCGCCGCGCTTTACGCCGCGAATATTTTCGCCGCACGCAGCGACGGCGGGCTTCGCGCCAACTTGGCGTCGATGATGAAAGCGCTCGATTGGCTGGCCCAGAAGAAGGTGCATGTCGTCAATTTCAGCCTTGCGGGCGCGCCCAACAAAATCCTCAAGAAGCTGATGCAGCGGGCCAGTGACCGCGGGCTGGCGCTCGTCGCGGCGGCCGGCAATGGCGGTGCCGGCGCGCGGCCCGCCTATCCCGCAGCCCACCCGCTTGTGCTCGCCGTCACCGCCGTCGATCAAAGCCTGGCACCATACGATTACGCCAATCAGGGCGACTATATCGACTTCGCCGCGCCCGGTGTCGGGCTTTGGACGGCGCGCGCGAAGGGCGGTGGACGGCAGAGCGGGACATCCTTTGCAGCCCCCTTCATTACCGCCGCGGTCGCCTTGCACCTGTCCAACGGGGTTAAGCCTGAGTCGCGCACGCTTCGCGCGCAATTGCGCCGTTTCACGAAAGATCTTGGCGCACCGGGCCGGGACGCTATTTTCGGTTGGGGCTTGGTCCGCATCTGGCCGAACTGCTAAATCCATTAGGAGAACAGGAACGGGAGAGTCCGTAATGGCCGTGAAGGAAGAGATAGTTGCCTTTCAAGACGAAATCGGAAGCTGGCGGCGCGATATTCACGCCCATCCGGAAACAGCGTTTGAAGAATTCCGCACGTCGGACATCGTCGCGGAAAAACTCGAATCCTTCGGCATATCGGTGCATCGCGGCCTCGCCAAGACCGGCGTCGTCGGCACGCTCAAAGTCGGCGAGTCCAATCGCGCGATTGGGTTGCGGGCGGATATGGACGCGCTCGACATTTTGGAAGAGAACCGGTTCGCGCACACCTCGACGAATCCTGGCAAGATGCACGCCTGCGGCCATGACGGGCACACGGCGATGTTGCTCGGCGCCGCGCGCTATCTATCGGAAAACCGGCGTTTCAACGGCACCGTCCAGTTCATCTTTCAACCCGCCGAAGAGAACGAAGCCGGCGGCCGTATCATGGTCGAGGACGGGCTGTTCGAGCTGTTCCCCGTCGAAGCCGTTTACGGTATGCACAACCAGCCGGGCCTGCGGCTCGGAAAATTCGGCGTCACGCACGGATCCGCCATGGCATCGGCCGATATGTTCGACATCACGATCACCGGCAAAGGATCGCACGCGGCACACCCGCACCATGGTGCCGACCCCATCGTCACGGGCGCGGAAGTCGTCCAGGCGCTGCAGCGCATCGCCAGCCGCTCCGTCAACCCGATCGAATCGGTCGTGGTCAGCGTGACTCAATTCCATGCCGGCACCAACACCAACGTCATCCCGGAATCGGTTTCCATCAAGGGCACCTGCCGTACCCTCAAAACGTCGGTACAGGACACAGTGCAAGCGCGGATCGATCAGATATTGAACGGCGTGACGAGCGCGCACGGTCTTACCTATAGCTTCGAATACGACCGGCGCTATCCGGTCCTGATCAACACGGAAGAGGAAACCGAAGCCGCGACGGCCGCAGCGATCAAGGTCGTCGGCGCGGAAAACGTCGTCACCAACCATCCGCCGACGATGGGCTCGGAAGACTTCGCCTGGATGCTGCAGGATCATCCTGGCTACTACATCAGGGTCGGCAACGGCGAAGGTCTGGACGGCGGTTGCGTCGTGCACAACCCCAACTACGATTTCAACGACAGCGCCACGATCTACGGCGCCAGCTATTGGGCCACGCTGGTCGAGCAGGAGCTCTCCGTAACCTAGTGGAGCGTTTTCAGTAATCGTGACCTTCCGACACACCGGCACGGCCGCTACAGAGCTTCTCCTGACATCGCCTGTACGGTTCCGGAAGGCGCAACTTAGCCGAGGACAGAGGTCAACGTTCATAGCTTCGCACCGCCAAAGAATAATGCATGGCTGGGTATCCGTTTCGATCGCCGCCGACGCACGCCTTGTTTCTTGGACGTTATCCGATCATCCTGAATCTCTTCATTAGGCGTTAACTTACAACGTGAAATTTGGTGACCGATTCTATGAGCCGATTGGAAGCGACCGGTATAAACGCGTCGCAAATAGAGTACTGGAATGGTCCGGCAGGAGATAAGTGGGCGAGGCTCACCGATGCCCAGGATCGTATGCTGGGAGCCCTGGGTTCCGCGGCGATGGACGCCTGTGACATCCAGTTGGGGCACTCGGTGTTGGATGTCAGTTGCGGCAGCGGAACGACTTCGATTGAGATTGCGGACCGGGTTGGCCGCGTGGGGCGTGTCTTCGGCATCGATATCTCAACCCCGATGCTCGATGTCGGCCGCGCACGGCTTAGCGCGCTCGATATCAACAATGTGGCCTTTGAAAACAAAGACGCCGCTGCGTGCAAGTTCGAGGAAGCATTCGACCGGGTATATTCCCGCTTTGGCGTTATGTTTTTTGCCGACCCCGTCCGCGCGTTCTCCAATATTCGCAGTGGTATGCAACCTGGCGGACGGCTCGGATCTGTGTGCTGGCAGGCGGCGGACAAGAATGCGTGGATTGAGGTCCCTCTGCGTGTCGTGCTTCAGCACGTTTCTGCCCCCCCGCCGACAAACCCTGAAGCACCTGGCCCGTTGGCGTTTTCCAATCCCGATCGCGTCCGGAAAATCCTATCCCAGGCCGGGTTCGCCGATATCAAAATAGATGCGCTGAAGACTACGATTCCCTTTGAGCCGGATGTGCCGGGATCGGTTCAACGATTGTTTGAGGTGGGCCCTGTGTCACGCTTGCTGAGTGATATATCCGATGACGTAATGGAGCGATTACAAATCGATCTCAGCGATGCGATTTCCGGATTTCAAACAGCCAACGGCGTGATGATGGACAGTGCTACTTGGATCGTTAGCGCTAATTCGTCCTAATTTTTTTTCACCCGACAACAGCGTTTTGGTGTCAGAGCACCGGCGCCGACAGCTCGCCGCATTCGGCGGCAAAGTTGAGCGGCGCCGCCGTTTTCTCCTGCAGCGCGTCGCGGGAGAGACCTTCGAGGATCTCGTGCACTAGGAATCCGTCGGTCGTGACTTCGACGACGGCGAGATCGCTATAGACCCAGTCGACGACCCCGACGCCGGTCAGCGGGTAACGGCACGCCTCGACAAGCCGTGGCTCTCCATCCTTCGTCGTGTGCGCCATCGTGACCCATACCGACCTCGCCCCGACCGCCAAATCCATCGCCCCGCCGACAAGCGGCCCCTTGTTCGGGATAAGCGCATCCCAGTTGGCGACATCGCCGGACGCCGAGACCTGATACCCGCCCAGCATGGTCACGTCGATATGGCCGCCGCGGATCATCGCGAAGGCCATCGCCGAGTCCGACAGGGTCGCACCGGGCATCAGCGTGACCCGTTGACTGCCGGCGTCAACCAAATCGGGATCCTCCTGCCCTTCTTCGGCCACCGGACCGACGCCGACGATGCCGTTTTCCGTCTGGAACATGAACTCCCGGTCCTCGGGCGCATAGTTCGCCGCGAGAACGGGCGTGCCCAGTCCCAGATTGACGTAACCGCCGGCCGGCAGGTCCTGCGCAGCGCGCCATGCGATTTGATTTCTATTGAGCGGCGTCATATTTCAGCCCTTTTCAGCGCCCATCCGGCACCGCGATAACGCGCTGGATGAAAATGCCCGGAATGTCGATCGCATCCGACGGCAACGGTTCGTTGGTTACCGTATCGACTTCGACCACCGCGATACGCGACGCCATGGCCATCGCCGGACCGAAATTGGACTGCGTCCCGCGAAAGGCAATATTGCCCCAGCGATCGGCGACCGCGGCGCGCATCAGTGCGAAATCTGCCGTCAGCGCCGTTTCCAACACGCATTCCCGGCCATCGAAATCCCGGGATTCCTTGCCCTCGGTCAGCTTCGTCCCCGCGCCGGTGGGCGTGAAGAACGCGGGGATCCCAGCGCCGCCGGCGCGCAGCCGTTCCGCGAGACTACCCTGCGGCGACAGTTCCAGCTCCAGCTGGCCTTGTTCCAGTTGAAGTTCATACTCCGAGGGTTCCTTGCCGCGGCCGCGCGCCGCCGAAGCGATTGCCTTGCGGACACGGCGGTCCGTGATCAGACGCGGCGCATAGGTTTCGATGAAACGGAGGCTGTTCAAGATCAATGTCAGACCGCCCACCGGCGCCGCCTCAAGCGCCTGGATCAGCACGACCGGAAGGCCCGCCCCGCCAAACCCGCTGATCATCACCGACGCGCCGTCGGTTATGCCGTCCATCGCCGTATCGATCGTTGCAATACGCTTGTCGATCATCCGCTATCCGCCATCCAATTCCATGACGGCGCATGTTAGTGGACGGCGTGGATCTATTCCAATCGGCGGCGTATTTTTCTCGAATTTTCGGCGTGTGATTCACGTCGGACAGTGAAACGGCCGCGAAATGCGGCCGGTTCGGGAGGGTGTCAGTCTAGCGTTTGAAGACGCGGCGCAAAGACTTCATCAGGTATTCGGATTGCATCTTGCGGCTATGCCTGGCCAGGCGCCGCAACTCTTCGTCCGTCGGCAGCGCGCCTGAGGGCAGAGGGGCGAACGCCTGAGTATCGTTATTGTAAGTCATTCTTTTTCTCCTTTTCTACGGGACCGGACCAATTGACAGTTGATTAAGAATAATTTGAACTACATGTTTCTAGTTCTGCCTATCTTGTCGAGACCGTCCTTGTAAATAACTGTTAATTAAGTATATAATAAAGAACTAAACACCATGCAAACGATGTTTTTTCCTTGCCTATCCGGTTAACGCCCATGACCGCTACATGTAGGGTGCCGCCACTCTCCCGAGTAAAGCTCGGCATAGGTTGGAGCAGAGGTGTCGCCCGCGATGCCGAGCAATGAGCGGAAGGCGTTGAACGGGTAGAA
>JAKZTB010000321.1:0-4353 GCA_047517345.1 Alphaproteobacteria bacterium | reverse complement strand
ACGACCCGAAGGCACCCCGGTTTCGATTCACCCATCGGGTGTGCCATATCCGCCGCTCCATGTATGCTACAACTTCATGATTCTTATAGCAGAATCGCCTTCTCGCTGCACTGAATATCGACGATACTTGGGAAATGCGGGTTAAATACTGCTCGACTTTCGATTCGACCGACAAAGGCAATATCGGGCCTGTCGGCGAAGCGCTCTTGGCAGCGCTGGACGGCGAATTTACGATCGCCTGCCCTGCCTTTCCGCGCAATCAGCGCACGGTCTGCAAAGGCTATCTTTTCGTCGGCGACGTGTTGCTGAATGAAAGCGGGATGCAGGACCATCCGCTGACGCCGATGACCGACGCAAACCTCGCACGAGTTTTGGATCGACAGACGAAAAGCCCTGTCGGGCTCGTCGATTTCGCCACGGTACGTCGTGGCGCCTCGGCCACGAAGGAAGCGTTCTCGAAATTGCGCAAGGACGGTGTACGATTTGCGGTGATCGACGCGTTGGATGACGCGGACCTGATGACTATCGGCGAAGCCTGTATGGATATGCCGTTAATCACAGGCGGATCGGGTGTGGCGATCGGTCTACCGACAAACTTTCGGAAAATGGGAATGCTCGGTTCAGCAGAGCCGGCGGACAGGCTACCAAGTATCGAAGGCCATGCCGCCGTGCTCGCCGGAAGCTGTTCGCGCGCGACACTCCAGCAAATCGAGATCATGTCGCGCGATCAACCGGCATTGAAAATCGATCCTATGACGCTGGCAAAGGATGCCGATGTACCGGCACAAGCGCTCGAATGGGCAGCGCCTCTCCTGGCGGACGGTCCAGTCCTCATTTATGCTTCCGACGACCCGCTAGAGGTCGAAAAGGCGCAAGAAGCGCTCGGTGCGGAGCGGACTGGCGCGTTGATCGAAGACGCGATGGCGGAGATCGCTCGCGGTCTAGTCGACGCCGGCGTCCGGCGCTTGATCGTGGCGGGAGGTGAAACCTCCGGCGCCGTCGTTGGCGGGCTCGGCATTGCTGGACTGCGGATCGGGCCGGAAATCGATCCCGGGGTCCCTTGGACGGCGAGCCTGAGCGATATCCCGCTTTTGTTGGCGCTCAAGTCGGGCAATTTCGGGACACCGAATTTTTTCACCAAGGCCTTTGGGCAATTGAAATGACCATCGAAAACGCACTACGCGACGAAATTTCTCGCTTTGGCAAATCCATGTTCGACCGCGGTTTGACTGGCGGCAGTTCCGGCAATATCAGCGTACGGATCGAGGACGGCTGGCTGATGACTCCGACAGGTTCTTCGCTTGGCAATCTCGACCCGGAGCGGATCTCGAAACTGGACGAAACCGGCCGGCTGGTATCCGGCGATCCTCCGACAAAAGAGCATTTCCTCCACCGCGCTATGTACGAGGAACGATCTGCCGCGGGTGCAATCGTCCACTTGCATTCAACCCATTCGGTTGCGGTCTCCTGCCTGCCCGATGTCGAGCCCACCAACGTGCTGCCCCCCTTGACCGCCTACTATGTGATGAAGATCGGACGCTTGCCCTTGATTCCCTATTATCGACCCGGCGACGAAGCATTGGGCGACGCCATACGCGGCCTCGCGGGGAAGCACAGTGCCGTTCTGCTTGCCAATCACGGTCCGGTCGTTGCGGGAAAATCGCTTGAGGCCGCCGTCTACGCGACGGAAGAGCTCGAAGAGACCGCCAAACTTTATTTGCTGCTGCATGCGCACAACCCCAAGGTACTGACTGAAGCGCAGATCGAGGAGTTGGAACGGATATTCCCAAAGGACTGAGCCATGCCGAAACTTGCCGCGAACCTGTCCATGATGTTCACCGAAGTCCCTTTCCTCGAGCGCTTCGCGGCGGCAGCCGATGCGGGATTTAAAGGTGTCGAATATCTGTTCCCTTACGACCACCCGGCGGAAACCATCGCCCAGGTTTTGCAGGACAACCGGTTGCAAAACGTCTTGTTCAACCTGCCGCCTGGGAGCTGGGAGACCGGCGACCGCGGGCTTGCCGCCATTCCGGGACGCGAAGACGAATTCGATGGGCTGATCGACAAAGCCTTGGAGTACGCACGGGTCATCGGCTGTCCCCGACTGCACGTTATGGCAGGCATTCCCCCTGAGGACGCCAATCCCTACGCCTGCCAAAGCACCTATGTGAGAAACATTCGCCATGCAGCGGAACGCTGCGCGCCGCACGGCATCACCGTATTGTTGGAGCCGATAAACCCGCGGGACATTCCAGGGTTCTACCTGAATCGCCAAGACGATGCGATCGGCACCCTCAACACCGTCGGTGCTACGAATGCCGCCCTTCAGATGGACCTCTACCATTGCCAAATCGTCGAAGGGGACGTGGCGATGAAGATCCGTGCGAATATCGACCACATCGCTCATTTTCAGATTGCCGGCGTGCCCGAACGGCACGAACCGAATATCGGCGAGGTCAACTATCTTTATCTGTTCGATCTTATCGACGAACTGGGTTTCGAGGGTTGGGTCGGCTGCGAGTACCGTCCCAAAGGCGAAACGCGAGAAGGTTTAAGCTGGGCGTCGCCCTACGGAATTACCGCATGAACACGACCGAGTTATCGGGGCTCAAGGCAATGCGGATCGGCGGTAGCTATTTCGCAAACGTTGCGGACATCGATTTGACAAACGGTATCGATACAGCATGGAACGCAATTCAGGCCGCATATCTAGAACACAAGATTCTGGCTTTCAACGGACAAAATCTCACAGCAAAACAGTTTCACGATTTCGGCGAACGGTTCGGAACGATCGAACCGCATACTGTTTCGACGTATCATCACGAAGAGTTTCCCGGCACCACCGTACTGTCGAACCGAGTCGAATTGGGACGCCCCAAGGGTATTCGCGACGCCGGCTCGCATTGGCACTCGGACCACTCCTATAAGGTGATCCCAGCCAACGTCACCATGCTGTACGCCTTGGGAAGTGCCGGAAGTAGGCGGCGACACGATGTTCGTCGACCTGGCCGCCGCCTATCGGGCATTGCCGGAGAACACAAAACATCGCCTTGAGGGGCTGCAGGTCGTGCACCACTATCGCCACACCCAGGACCCCAATCATCCAGAGGGCCGCCGGAAACTAATGAACGAATTCGAGCGACAGGCGACACCGGAAGTCGTCCACCCCGTGGTGCGGACACACCCGGAAACCGACGCAAAATCGTTATTCGCCTTTCCAGGCCTGACTTCGGGAATTCGATATATTATCGGGTTAGAACGATCCGAAAGCGATACGCTACTCGAACTTCTCTACACCCACTGCACCGATGCGCGTTTCGTCCATAGGCACAAATGGCGCGCCGGCGATCTCGTTCTCTGGGACAACCGCTGCACGATGCATCATGCAACGACCGACGTGCTTCCCGCGGACCAGTACCGGACAATCTACCGCATCGACACGAAGGGCACGCGGCCGGTTTGACCGAACCTAGTCCAAGCCATAAAAAATGCCGCCTAACCTGTTCGTCCGACGCCATTTTCCAGAATTTTTTTATCGGATTATCGCGAATAAAACTCGATCACGAGGTTCGGCTCCATCTGCACAGGATAAGGCACGTCTGCGAGTCCCGGCGGGCGCATAAACGTGGCCGTCATCTTACCGTAGTCGACGGAAATATAATCGGGTAGTTCCCGCTCGACCGAGCCCATCGCTTCCAGCACGAGCGGCAGTTCACGGCTCTTCGATTTGACCTCGACGATATCCTCGTCCTGCACCTGATAGGAAGGGATTGTGACGCGCTTGCCGTTGACCAAGATATGGCCGTGATTGACGAATTGGCGCGCTGCAAAGACAGTCGGCACAAATTTTGCCCGGTAAACTACCGCATCGAGGCGCCGCTCAAGCAATTCGACAAGGTTTTCGCCTGTGTCGCCACGCCGCCGCACGGCTTCTTCGTAGTAACGGCGGAACTTCTTCTCGCCGATATTGCCGTAGTAACCTTTCAACTTCTGTTTGGACATCAGCTGGGTGCCGAAGTCGGAAGGCTTACGGCGGCGCTGGCCATGTTCGCCAGGCCCGTAGTCGCGCGTATTGATTGGGCTTTTCGGGCGACCCCAGAGATTCACTCCGAGACGCCGGTCGATTTTGTACTTCGAACTCAAACGTTTTGACATCTTTTTATATCCCGCTCGTTTGTCGGTGTTGTTGTTGTCCCGGTCAGCCCTTTATCGGACGGGGCATACTGGCCCACATGCCCGGAAGCGCGCGGGAGTATAGGGTTTCGGGAAGCCTTGTCAAACCGCAGATAAACACCCTGTCAATGACACATAGAGATGTCCGGTTTTTGTAGCACATTAAATGTCCGCTTCTTT
>JAKZTB010000320.1:0-7125 GCA_047517345.1 Alphaproteobacteria bacterium | reverse complement strand
GTCGTGACATTGCCTGAGCTTGCCGAGCTGGCCGATATCGTCGTCGAATGCGCCCCCGCGGCGGTGTTCGGCGACGTTGCCGATCCGGCGGTCGCGGCCGGCCGGATTTTTGTTCCGCTCAGCTGCGGTGTGCTTCTGGAGCGCAGCGACCTGTTCGAGAAAGTGGCAGAGACCGGGGGACGGATCGTCGTGCCGACCGGCGCATTGCTGGGGCTGGACGCGGTCCGCGCTGCGGCGGAAGGGGAAATCTACTCGGTTCAAATGGTGACGCGAAAACCCCCCAAGAGCCTCGCCGGTGCGCCATACCTGGTCGAAAACCAAATCCGGATCGACAATCTCGACGGGCCGCTGAAGGTGTTCGACGGCAACGCGCGCGAAGCCGCGAAGGCATTTCCGGCCAACGTGAACGTCGCCGCGGCGCTGAGCCTCGCCGGAATCGGCCCGGACAAGACCAAGATCGAAATCTGGGTCGATCCGGCGGTCGAGCGCAATACCCACAACATCAAGGTCGATTGCAGTTCGACTCGGTTCGACATGACGATCGAGGGCATCCCGTCGCCGGCAAACCCGGCTACCGGACTGTTGACGCCGCTCAGCGTGATCGCGACGCTGCGGGGCCTCGTGAGCCCGTTGAAGGTCGGCAGCTGAACGCGGCATAGAGCAATGCAGACGACAACAATCGGCAGCTATCCGAAACCCGCGTCGATGACCCTGCCGGGTTTCATCGCCAAGCACCCGAACCCGACGGCGCGCTACACGGAATGGCTCGAAACGCGCACCGAGGAGGACCTTAAAACGGCGCTAGAGGGCGCTCGCACGATCGTCCAAGAACAGGTCTCGTGCGGGATCGACATTCCAACCGACGGCGAGGCGCCGCGCGAGCATTATGTCTACTACCATCTCCGCCATATCGAGGGGTTCGACTTCGAGAATCTGGCCGGGCGGGAATCGCGCGGCGGCGCCTGGTCGCCGAAAGTGCCGGTGCTGCGCGATGCGGTACGGCCCGGATTCTCCTTCCTGGCCAAGGATTGGCGCAATGCCCAGGATGCGACGGGGCATCCCGTCAAGATGACCGTCCCGGGACCGATGACGATCGGCGATTCGACCGTCGATGAATATTACGGCGACGAGAAAGCGTTCGCCCACGCATTGGCCGACACGCTGAATGTCGAAATCCGGCGGCTCGCCGAGGCCGGATGCCGCTATATCCAGGTCGACGAGCCACTCTTCGCGCGCCGGCCCGACGCCGCGCTGGACTGGGGGATCGAGTGCCTCGAGCGATGCTTCCACGGATTGCCGCCATCCGCGACGCGGGTCATGCATATGTGTTGCGGTTACCCTTCCGGTTTGAACATGACGGATTATCCGAAAGCTGACCGCCAAGCCTATTTCGACCTCGCCGGGCCGCTCGACGACGCATTGGTCGATGCGGTGTCGATCGAGGACGCGCACCGCCACAACGATCTGGCCCTGTTGGAAAAATTCAAGGAAACGACGGTCATTCTCGGCTGCGTCGATATCGCCAATACGCGGGTCGAAACGGCCGGTGAAATATCATCCCGGCTCACGGAAGCCAGCGAGTATATCGACCCAGCACGTCTGATAGCCGCGCCCGATTGCGGCCTGGGCATGCTCGATCGCGAAACCGTGCTGCAGAAGATGGGTAACCTCGCCGCCGCGGCGCGCACCTTTGATTAGCTTGTTACACCATTGCTAAGTGACGACAAGCAAATTGGTGAGGGGGATTGGTTTCTCACAATTATTGCATTTCAATTGAGTGCCGTACGGTTATGCCGTACAATAAAATATGCAAATTCGTTCAATTCGTCATAGAGGGCTCCGGCGCCTTATAGAAAACGATGATGTTCGCGAACTGCATCATGATTTCGTTGGGAGAGTTCGGCGTGTGATTGCCGCTTTGGTTTTGGCAGCGAACGCCGAGAGTATTTTAGGCCCGCCAGGCTGGCGAATTCATCGACTGACCGGCGATCGCGCTGAAACGTGGAGTATCAGTGTTTCGGGCAATTGGCGGATCACCTTCAAGATACGGGAAGGCGAGATCGCTGATCTAGATTTGGAGGATTATCATTGATGAGCAATGAGCCTATAAATATTGCTATGAAACCGCCCCATCCCGGAGAGTTTATCCGCGAAGAGATGCTTGAGCCGCTTGGGCTCAGCATCACCAAGGCCTCCGAGATATTAGGTGTCAGGCGCGCCACGCTTTCGGACTTGGTCAATGAAAAAGCTTCTCTGTCACCGGAAATGGCGCTCAGGATCGAAAAAGCTTTTGGCCTCGACATGGACACGATGCTTCGCATGCAAGCGTGGTATGACGGAATGAACATGCGCGAACAGGCGGACGCCATCAACGTGCAGCGATACGAGCCCGTTTGAGAACAATCATTGTGAAAAGAAGCGGGCCAGTCCACCGACATAAGTCTGTTCCTAGGGATATCCCTAAGCCTTTCAGATTATGCCGGGTGTCCGGTCGAAACAGGGGCCCCAGTCCATAAAGCTGGCCTCTCCGGTTGGTGGTGTCTGCTTTTGATAGTGCCTATTGGTAATATTGTCATGGTTTGGGTATTCGCCTTTATGCGCTGGCCGATTTTAGAAGAAGCCAACGCGGATCAAGTCCCGGATGCATTGAAAAATCTGACCTAGCCTAACGGTGCTGCGTAAACTTTACTCCAAACTCTTGGGCAAAGGTTTCGATCTACCAATTGTTGCGGCGCATCGAAATATTTCCTGCACCCAAACAGACCGTATTCAGCCTCAGTAAGACCGCGGCATTCCCAATACGTGCTGGCCGATATAACCCAGGATCATGTTGGTGGAGACCGGGGCGGTTCTGAAGAGCCGTATTTCCCGCCATTTCCGTTCGATATCGTACTCGCGCGCGAAGGCGAACCCGCCGAAGGTCGTAAATGCGGCTTCCGCGCACGCCCATGCCGCCTCGCTGCAAAGATGCTTCGCCATATTGGCTTCCGCGCCACAGTCGAGGCCGGCATCGAAAAGCGCTGCTGCTTTGCGCGCCATCAAATCTGCGGCCTGTAAATCTGCGTAAGCCTCGGCGATGGGAAACTGAACGCCTTGATTTTTCCCGATGGGACGTCCGAAGACGATCCGCTCATTGGCGTAATCCACGGCGCGCTTCGTCATATAATAGCCATCGCCGACGACTTCGGCGGAGACGAGTATCCGTTCCGCGTTCATGCCGTCGAGGATGTAGCGGAAGCCTTTGCCTTCCTCGCCAATAAGGCTGTCCGCGGGGATGCGCATATTATCGAAGAAGATTTCCGTCGTATTATGATTGACCATGGCGTCGATCGGCTGGATATCCATGCCGTTGCCGCGCGCCGCGCGCATATCGACCAGGAAGGTGGAGAGGCCGTCGCTGCGCCGCCTGACTTCGTCTGGAGATGTCGTCCTTGCGAGCAAAAGCATCAAATCGGAATGCAAAGCGCGGCTGGTCCACACCTTCTGGCCGTTGACGACATACGTGTCGCCATCGCGTTCGGCGCGAGTCTTGAGTTGCGTTGTGTCCAACCCGGTTGTCGGTTCGGTGACGCCGAAAGCCTGCAGCCGGAGTTCGCCGCTCGCAATCTTCGGCAAGAATTTTGCCTTCTGCTCCGGGGAGCCGTGCCGCAGAACGGTACCCATCGTGTACATCTGGGCGTGACAGGCGGCGGCGCTGCAGCCTGAGGCATGGATCGTTTCCAAAATGACCGCGCCGGCGCGGATCGGCAGGCCGGCGCCGCCATACTCTTCGGGGATCAAGGCCGCCAGATATCCGGATTCGGTCAAGGCCTGGACGAACGCGGTCGGGTAGCTGCCTTCGACCGGCTGGTCTTCCAGATCGCGCCAGTACTGCCCCGGAAAGGCCTTGCAGATTTTGGCCACGGCGTCGCGAATTTCGGGGTAGTCGTTGTGGTCCAATTCCATAGTTGGGACTTGATCAGTCATGCGAACGGTCTCTTTTTATTGAATGGGCTCTGGGCAAACGGAAAGTCGGCGATGCTGGTCGCGCCGCCGGTTCCCATTTATTGCCGATCAGATGTTACGCGGCTTGCGTGGCCGGGACGAAGCCTTTCGGTGCACCGGCTTTCGCGTACATGCCATGCAAGGGCTCCTCGGGCAGGTTCGCGGCGATAATTTCTCGAACTTCAATGAGCTTGTCGAGATCGACGCCGGTTTTCAGGCCCGCGCCTTCAAGCAGGAAGACGAGATCGTCCATGACGATGTTGCCGGTTGCCTTCGGCGCGAAGGGGCAGCCGCCGAGACCTGCGAGCGAGGCGTCAAAGTGCCTGCACCCCGTCTCCAAAGCGGCATAGACGTTGGCGAGTCCGAGACCGCGTGTGTCATGGAAGTGCGCGGCGACAGGAACCTTGTCGCCGAATTCTCCGATTACCGCGGTAAACATTTCTTTCACCTGTTGCGGATTGGCATAGCCGACGGTGTCGGAGACCACCAGCTCATCGGTACCCGCTTCGACGAAGCGCTCCGCGAGTTTCATGACATCGGCAATTGGTACCTGGCCTGAAATCGAACAGCCAAGAGCGGTTGCGAGACCGGTTGCCAATTTGACCTGTTTGGGCCCAGCGCTTTCGTCGCGCAATGCGACTATGCGTTTAAAGTCTTCTACCGACTCGTCGACAGTACGGCGAACGTTTGCGAGGTTGTGCTCTTCGCTCACCGAAGTGACGTAGTTCAGTTTATGGATGCCGGCGTTGAAGGCATCCATGGCGCCACGCAGATTGGGGCTAAGGGCTGCGATGCAATAGCCTTCGACCTTTTTTGCGGCGGCGACGACTTCCGCAGCGTCGGCGAACTGCGGTAGAAGTTTCGGCGGAACGAAGGAGCATACTTCGATCTCCGGCATGCCGGCTGCTGCCTCGGCAGTTAGCCAAGCGATTTTCCCTTCGGTCGGGAAAAAGACTTTTTGAATTTGGATGCCGTCGCGAAGTCCGACTTCACGGCATTCGACGTCGATTCCTGGGCGCATATTCGGTCTCCTTATCGTCCCTTGAATTCTGCTTTGCGTTTTTCGTTGAAGGCGCGGACGCCTTCGAGCCTGTCCTCTGTCGGCACCATGCGGTTATACGCTTCGATCTCGAAGGCGTAGCCGTTCTTCAGGTCGATCTGTGTCGCAACGTTGAGCGACTTCTTGGCTTGCCTCGTCGATATCGGTGCATTGTTGCAAATCTTGCGTGCCGTTTCGAGGGTCTCCTCCATGAGCTTGCCGTCCTCGCAGATACGATTGAGTACGCCCCAATCGAGCGCCTCCTGCGCGGTAAACGGCGTGCCGGTGAGGATGATCTCCTTGGCCCGGCGCACACCGACCGCGCGCGGCAGGTTCTGCGTCCCCATGCCGCCGGGCATGATGCCGAGCGTTGTCTCCGTTAGCGCAAAACGTGCGTGCGAGACGCCGTAAGCGAAGTCCGCGCAAAGCAGGAATTCCAACCCTCCGGCGAATGCGGCACCGTTCACGGCGACGATGACCGGAATTGGACAATCGGTCATGGCGACAAGCGCCTGTTCGAACAGTGCGTGCTGTTTCTGCCAGGTCTCGTCGGTCATGTTGTTGCGTTCTTTCAAGTCGCCGCCGGCGCAGAAAATACGCTCTCCGGCGCCGGTGACGACGATGCAGCGCAAGTCCTCTTGATCGATATAGAAATGGGACCAAAGGTCGCGCAGGTCGTAGCCCATCTGCGTATTCAGCGCGTTGGCGGAATCCGGGCGGTTCAATGTCACCAGCAGCAGATGGTTCTCGATCCGTTCGAGTTTCAGCGTTTCGTATTCCATCTTCATGACGATTTGTCTCCGAATACGTCGTCGTTGTGGGCGCCCAACTCCGGCGCGCCGTTTGGCTGCGGCGGACGAACGCCGTCGAAGGAAAGCGGCATGCCCATCAGCTTGAACTGGCCGTCTTCCGTTTCCTGTATGATGTCTAGCGCTTCGGTCTGCGGGTGAGCAACCACGGCGTCGATGCTTTGCAGCGGTGCGTTTGGAATGCCGGCTTCGTCCAAAGTTGCCTGCCATTCCGCCATCGGCTTCAACAATGTGGTTTCCTCGATCAACCCGTTCAGCGTATCGCGGTTGTTCCAGCGGTTCCGGTTGATATCGAAGCGTTCGTCGGTCGGCCAGTCGGGATGCCCCAGGATACCGCACAGCCGCGCGAACAGCCGGTCGTTCGGCGCGGCGATAATCAGGTAACCGTCGGCGCACCGATAGGCTTGATAGGGCGCCATGCCAGGGCCCGACGTGCCGCGTCTTTCGGCGATCGTGCCGTCTCCGAAATAGCTTACGGCGTGGTAGTTCATCCAGCCGAGCGCTGTCTCGTACAGTGAGGCATCGATGCGGCCGCCTTTGCCGGTTCTGTTGAGGTTCTGCAACGCGGCGAGAACCCCCATCGCGCACCACATGCCCGTTCCCATATCGACGATCGACGTGCCGACCCGGACCGGCGGGCGGCGTTCTTCGCCGGTCACGCTCATGATGCCGCCGAAGGCCTGCATCAACGGGTCGTAACCGGGGCGCATGTTGAGCGGGCCCTTGTTGCCGAACGCGCCGCTATTGACGTAGATCAGCGTCTCCTTCTCGGCGAGCAATTCGTCGGCGCCGAGTCCCATCTTCTCGACCTGTCCGGGCCGCAGATTTTGTACCACCACGTCGGCCTGCTCGATAATGAACTTGCGCAGCGTCGCGCGTTGTTCATCGTCGTAAAGGTCGACAGTCACCGAGTGCTTACCGGCATTGAGGGCGACAAAAATTCCGCTGACCCCGTGATACCAGCCGGTGCCCCAGGTTCGGCAATCGTCGCCGACTTCGGGACGTTCGATCTTGACGACCGTGGCGCCCAGGGTCGCCAGAATCCAGGTCCCATAAGGGACCGCGACGCTACTACCGAGTTCAACGACACGTAACCCGGCAAGAGGGGTTTCCATATTCATTCGATAATGCACACTCGTGATTTAGGTGCGGCTGGACCCATCCAGGAAAAGTGGAGGCGCCCTACACCGTTTGCATTGCTTCTGCCTCGAATTTGACGGGGCTTGTGAAGTCCAGCGTCGAGTGCCGACGGACTGGATTATAGAACCCATCGATGTATCCGGCTATGGCAGT
>JAKZTB010000319.1:0-5454 GCA_047517345.1 Alphaproteobacteria bacterium | reverse complement strand
GCGTCTTCGAAGATTACGACGCCATCATCGAGGCCGGTTGCCAAGCCTGGAACAAACTAATCGACCAGCCCGAGACGATCATGTCCATCGGAATGAGAGATTGGGCGATTTCAGGTCAATAATTAGTGCCGTTGGTATAACGCGCCGAGCGCGACCCGAGAACACCAGATCGCACCTTGTATGTGACCCGCTTCATGTGCGTCGGAGGTGCCGACATCGATGATGCGCAGATCGCGCGACGCATCGAGATCGTCTGCGCCGACTAAGCGTGCCGAAAGCGCGTCGAAGTCGAATATGGGAACCGGTTCATGACCTGATTCGAGATCGGTTTCTTCGAGCCCCTTTTTGAGCACGGCGATATCGCCCGAGCCCATCTGCATCAGCCACAGAGCGGTGACCGTGGCGCGCACCGTGTCGTCGTCGATCAACACGATCCGCGCCTTCAGGGTCGCAAAATAATGTCCCGGGCTCATCGGCAGGCGCCCTTCCGGTGCGCAACGCGATCCCGGAATGTGGCCGGCTTCGAACTCCGGCGGCGTGCGGACGTCGAATAGATAGGTCGTACGGTCCGGTTCCGATCGCCAGTGGGCGAGGGTTTCCGGGTCGATCCTCTGAATTCCGGCGTTCTCCGCGATGCGCGCCGCCCGCGCGGCGCCGGCTTTTCGCGATGCATCGGATGCAGTGCCTGCCGCCCGGTCCGAGTTTTTCTCCAGCTCGAACCCGTCCAGCAACCAGCCGCGCGTACCGTGGAACAGGACACGGATTTCGTTGGGTACACCGGCGGCGGCGAGGCTGAGGCCGCCGAGGATACCCCGCGTGCCGCTCATGCAGTTGACCACGACTTTGGTGTTCGGATCAGGCACCAGATCGTCGAAGGATCTGACAAGGTCCGCGCCGGGCGCGTTGATGCTGCCGGGGATGTTGCCCCAGCGGTATTCCCGGTTCGGTCGGCTGTCCAGCACGATCCAATCCTCGCCGGAGCGCAGCGCTTCGTCGAGCTCCGGCGGCGAGATGAAATTCGGTTTCCCGGTGATGCGTGCGAATGCGCCGAAGCCTTTCGCCGGCACTTCGATCTCGGGAAACAGCGCTTCGCCGGCTGCTTCCCATGCCGGTGCGCCGCCAGCCATGACCGCGATGTCGGTGTAGCCAAGCATTTCCATCCGCGCCGCTGCGAGCTTCGCGTGGCTTTCGCCGCCGTCCATCAGAACGATGCGGGTATCGCGCCGCGGCACCAGGTCGCCGATAGTTAACTCCATGCCGGAAAGCGGCACGTTGGCCGCGAGCAGCGCATGACCCGATCCGAAAGGCACGATCTCGCGGACGTCGATAAACGCGATTTCCGCGCCGTCGGCGAGCATGGCGGCGGTTTTCTGGGCGGTAACGAGCCGGGACATGATAACCACTCTGGACGTGTGTCTGACCAATCGAGAATTGTTCCGGCAGGTTTCCTTGTCAACATTCCTTGCCGTGCCGGTGACCGCTTTCGCGAGCAGCCCGGTGATGATGGCGAATTTGTGCTGGGAGCTTCACCGCATCGACACGCCTTACGCAGGAAATAACGCGGCGCGCTGGTCGGCGGCGGCGTGACGTTGCAAGTCTAGGCATCAGCAGATCGGGCGGCAAAAAATTACCAGCGCTTTGCGGAGAAGAACTCTGCGACGGCGCGCTTGTGCCCGGTGGAACAGTTCTGATGGCTTTTCAACAGCTCCCGATAATTCCTCTGCATAAAGCCGTGCAGAATGCCGATATACGTAATTTGCCTGTCCGACCAGGTGCCCCGGTTTCGTTCCCGGCGCATGAGGGGCAGGAAGCTAAGCCGTTTCCAATCGAGACCGCAATGTTCCGTCAGGGCCGTGTCCGCGGCGAGATTGACGATCCGTCGGCTCGCGGCCATGGGAATTACACCATAGCGCTGTTCGTCTCGCGTCAAGGGATCTGGATGGGAACCGTCGCGAAGCCTCCCCTTCGGAAGCATGGCGTTTGTCGTCTCAACGGCGTACGCCACGAATTCGTCGCTGATCTTGCCGGAGAGAAATTTCTCCTCAGCCGACGCTGCAGTACAGAAAATTGCGAAAATCGCGAAAACAGTAGGCAAGAGATTGGAATTTCGCAGCATCAGTGGATTCACACGTTCAAACTATGTCTTTAGGTTCGATACTGTATGACACTATCGACAATTTTGTTTTAGCCCAATCGTCAATTGCGTTATCCAGCGAAACCGGACTGCGAGCGAGGCCTCGCGGCACTTCGCTGGTCAAGCCGTTTCCGGAATTGCTTCGGCGTGGGAAAGGGGCTAAGCGTGCTGCGCAATCCGGGGGAAAGCGTTGAGCGCGAGAGAGGAACCGAAGCGTCATAGTCTGCTCGGCGGCGTGGCCGAGGACAACCCCGGGCGCGCCGCGTCGCTCATGGTCGGCGCGCTTTTTCTACTTGGGTTTCAGGACAGCATCGTGAAGCTCGCCAGTAGTGAGCTGTCGCTTTGGCAGTTCCAGATGATTCGCGCTGCGATCAATCTGACGATGCTGTTCCTGCTGACCCGAGTGATTTGGGGCACGCGTTGTCCGCCGCCAAAACGACTTTGGGCGGTAGCGTTGCGCAGCCTGTTCCTGGTCGGCGCAATGGTCTTCTATTTCGGCGGTATCCCGTTTCTCAACCTTGCCGATATTGCGGCGGGTCTATACGTCTTCCCGCTGTTTGTCGCCGTCTTGTCCGCCGTGCTGCTGGGCGAAAGGGTCGGTCCGCGCCGGATCGTCGCGATCCTCGTTGGCTTTGCCGGTACTTTATTGATTCTCAAGCCCGGGTCGGATGCATTCCAGCCTGTATCGCTAATGCCAATCGGCGCGGCACTATGTTACGCGGGTACGATTTTGACGACACGGCGGCTTTGCCGCGAAGAGTCCCCCATAACGTTGTCTTTTGGCGTAGGTGTCACGTTTCTTGCCGTCGGCGTGGCGGGTGTTTTCGTATTCTCTTTCGTGGCGGAAACCCCGCTCGCGGCCGAGTGGCCCTATCTGCTGACCGGTTGGCATTCGATCGGTCTATGGGTATTGGCTTTGATCGCTACGTGCTCCGTGCTCAATCTCACGGCCAATATTGCGCTGGCGCGGGCGTACCAAAGCGCCGAGGCGAGCTGGCTCGCTCCGTTCGACTACAGCTATATCGTTTTCGCCACATTCTGGGGGTATGTATTCTGGCAACATATTCCCGATGAGCTGACCTTCCTCGGGATGGCGATGATCGCCGGTTCCGGCGCATTCGTCGCGTGGCGGGAAAAGGCGGCGGCGCAAAGCACTGCCAAGACCGTTGGCGGACAGTCCGACCGGTGAGCCAAGCGACCGATAGCGGCGACGAACCCGCGGGCCGCTGGTCGGAGATTTTCGTCGGCCGGTATGGCGTCTATACGCTCATTCTCAACCTTGGCATGACCGTCTTCGCGGTCAACCAATTCGTCGTCGCGACGATCATGCCGACCGTCGTCGCCGATTTGGGCGGACTCGACTACTACACCTGGGCGTTCTCCTTGTTCGCGGTCGGGTCGATTATCGGCGCCGCGAGCGCGGGCCCGGTCAGCGGGGCTTTCGGCATGCGCCGGGTCTATGCCGGCGCCGGCCTGGTTCTTGCCGCAGGCCTTGCGGGCAACGCGCTCGCCTGGGATATGCCCAGTGTCGTCGTCTTCCGACTCATACAAGGTATCGGCGGCGGCGCCGTCGCCTCGCTGGCTTACGGTTTGGTCGCCGTTGTCTATCCGCAGAAACTGCGCGGCCGCGTTCTCGCACTCGTGTCGGGGATCTGGGGCTTCGGAACGTTGAGCGGGCCCGCGCTGGGCGGGTTCTTCGCGGGACCGACGCTGTGGCGCGGCGCGTTCTGGACGACGATGGGGTTTGCCGTCGTCTTCGTTCTGCTTGCCTGGCGGTATGTCGAGGGGCGCAACGGACACGGCCGTTTGTCCGAAGTCCCTTTCTGGCGTCTGGCCCTGTTGACGCTAGCGGTGCTGTTGATGAGCGCAACATCGCTGATCGATGCGAACTGGTTGCGTTTTTCATTGTTCGCTGCAGCGTTGATCATTGCGGCAATCGCCTTCCACCGCGATGCGCGTTCTGTCCGCAACATGTTTCCGCGGAAAATTACGGCAATCGCTAGCCAACTCGGTGCCGGCTATTGGATTCTATTTCTTGTCAGTATCGTCATCACTTTCTTCAACACATACACGCCCTTCTATCTACAAGTGCTTCATGACGTCGCGCCGCTGACGGCCGGCTACCTGTTGGCGGTCCAATCGATGATGTGGACAGTGGCCGCCTTAAGTATGTCCGGTGCCAAGCGCACGACCGAACCGTACCTTCTCGCCGCCGGTCTGTTTTGCGTGTTGATCGCCACGGTTGGGATCGCGCTGACGCTCGAATCCGGGCCGGTGCTGGCCATCGGAATTGCGATGGGTATCAGCGGTATCGGGATGGGCTTGCTTAACATTCCCGCAATGCAGCGGGTCATTACCGCGGCACCGGAGGTCGACAAGCAAGTCGCCGGGACGTCCGTCCAGACCGTCCGGAATATCGGTATTTCGTTCGGCGCCGCCGCTTCGGGGATGGTGGCGGCGATGTCGGGGCTCGTCGACGGCGCCAGCCGGGAGACCGTTGTAGCGGCCATGAATTGGGTCTACGGCGTCAATATCGGTTTTGCCCTCTTGGCGTTTTTGATGGTTATCCCGATTTTTCTCAATCGGGACGATTCCGAAGAGTAGCGGGTTTCATTTCTGAAGCGTGGTATTTGACATTTCCGGGTTCAGGTCTCGGCCGTTACTATCGATACCAGAGCGACGACATCGGTGGGCGAGGTATTGGGGATGGAACTGAACGAGGCGATGCGCACGACGTTCTCCGCGCGCGAATATACCGGAGAGGCGCTTTCGGACGAAACGCTCCACGAGATTTTGGAGTCCGCCCGCTTCGCGCCGAGCGGCGGCAACCGCCAAGGAAACAGAGTCATTGTCGTCCGAAAACAGGATACGAAAGAGCGGCTCTGCGAGTTGAACATCCCGGCCGCGAAACGTTATGTCGCACAGCTTAACGCCGGCGAAAATCCGTGGAACGCCGTGGTCCCCACCAAGGTCTCAGCAGAGGATATCGAAGCGACAGTACCGGCGCCGATGCTGACGGAGCCGTTCAAGAATGCGTCTGTCGTGCTGGTCTTCGTCGTCGATTTGAAGGTGGTTGCCTCGGTCGATCAGTATCTCGACCGGATCGGAATTATCAGTGGCGCCTCGATCTACCCCTTCGTCTGGAATGTCCTGATGCTGGCGCGGCAGTCAGCGTTCGTTCAGGCCGTGGAATGGGTCCCGTCAAGCGCATCTCCCACGTTGAGGCGAGGCCCCACAAGGTGCTGTCTTTCTGCTGGTAACGCGATTTGCCATGCGCTATCGTCGTGCGCATGGTGGTTCTGGACGAGGATTTTGGCACC
>JAKZTB010000318.1:0-30772 GCA_047517345.1 Alphaproteobacteria bacterium | reverse complement strand
GGCTTCATGGCGTCCTCCAATCCCAACCGGGACCAGTGAATCACGCCTGAAAGCGAAACGCAATTTGCAAGGTTTTCACGCCATACGCGCCAGTTTCTTGCAAATAAACCAGCGCCTCAATCTACAAATATCACATCCAATCAATATGTTGAGTATACTTCACGACCGACTATATAGGGAGACCCAAAGTTTTGCACTTGTAATACTCGAGAGCACAAGACTTCGCGTGCATAGGAACTGGGTACTCGGCTAGTCGTGCCGAGTCCCAGTCGCCGCAAATTCCGGCGGGGTGATTGTGCAGGCGAAAGTTCAGAGGATTGGTTGACTCGACGGAAATCCATGGTGACCGTTCCGCGCGCGGGGAAAAACTTGCCAGTTTCGGGAGCCCGTTTTCGAGGAACTTACGTTCCTGCCAATAGCGAAATAGCGTCGCGATGTCGGTACCGGCGTGGTCGATATTGGCCCGTTCAGCGTTTATCCAGGTTCGCGTCTGAAAATTTTCCCCATCGCGCTCATTGAGGCGCTCGATTTCTCCGAGCATCACAAAAACTCCTCTAGCACTGCCATCGTGCCCAAAGCCGGTCTCGTGACGATATGCACGTGTTCGATCGATTTTTCGGCGCTGAAGACAGGAAGCAGCATATACACGTACCGAACGGTCGCTCCTTCAACGATAATCTCGGTCTCCACGTAAATCGGTTGCCGATCCATTCGCGCCCAGAGTAAATCGACAAGCAACGTGCAATGAACACGATCGGATATATTCCGTTTGTCCGATCGACGTTTAAAACCGAGCAAGCCAACCGCACGGGAGCCGATAGTGAGCGGCTTGAATTCGTTCAAATCGTCGAACGAAACATCGATGATTGCAGAGTATTCGGACGAGTGTGGCACGGCGAGGTGCGGATTGAACGTCCCGTGTGCCGGGGTACCTGAGTCCGATTCCAGGCTTTGCTTCTTCCAATACGCGTAGACGGCGCCGATATGGGTGTCCCTCTCGCGCGCCGCAGCGAAGTGGATCTTGTACTGTTCGCGGGAATGCTCGAATAGCCGGCCATCCCCGAGATTCGCTTCACTAACGGTATAGATGTCCTGTCTCCGATTAACCGCAGGCGAAATCTCACAACCAAGAATGCAATCAAAATACGATAAATTGCGATCGATATCTACGTTTTCGGAATCTCGAACGGTGATGTCCGCCTCGGACGAGAAAGACTAACCGACCCGGCGCATCGAACGGGCGGCCCGGCGGAGGCTTGCGGCCGGGCGGCTTGCGCCTTCTTCGTCGAACAATTCCGCGAGATTCTCCATCATCGTGCCGCCGAGCTGTTCGACGTCGACGATGGTGACGGCGCGCCGGTAGTAGCGGGTGACGTCGTGGCCGATGCCGATGGCCAGCAATTCGACCGGCGACCGTGTCTCGACATAGTCGATGACGTCGCGCAGGTGACGTTCGAGATAATTGCCGGGATTGACCGAGAGGGTCGAATCGTCGACCGGCGCACCGTCGGAGATTACCATCAGGATGCGTCGTTGTTCCGGCCGGCCAAGCAGGCGGTCGTGCGCCCAGAGGAGCGCCTCGCCGTCGATATTCTCTTTCAGCAGGCCTTCGCGCAGCATCAGGCCGAGATTCTTTCGCGCGCGGCGCCACGGCGCGTCCGCGGATTTGTAGACGATGTGCCGCAGATCGTTGAGCCGGCCCGGATTGGCGGCCTTGCCCTCCGAAATCCATTTTTCCCGCGACTGACCGCCTTTCCAGGCGCGCGTCGTGAAGCCCAACACCTCGACCTTCACGGCGCACCGTTCCAGCGTGCGCGCGAGAATGTCGGCGCTCATCGCGGCGATTGTAATCGGCCGCCCGCGCATGGAACCGGAATTGTCGATCAGCAGGGAAACGACCGTATCGCGGAACTCGGTCTCTTTTTCCTGTTTGAAGGACAGCGGATGGAGTGGGCTCGTGACGACGCGGTCGAGGCGCGCGGTATCCAGCAAGCCTTCTTCGAGATTGAAGTCCCAGGACCGCGTCTGTTTGGCCATCAGCCGGCGCTGCAAACGGTTGGCGAGCCGGCCGATCAGACCCTGAAGCTGGGAAAGCTGTTGATCGAGCAGCTGGCGCAGCCGGGACAGTTCTTCCGGATCGCACAGCGTTTCGGCCGCCACGACCTCGTCGAACGCGTCCGTGTAGGTCGTATAGAACGGTTCCTTCGGCACGTTGGAAAGATCGTGTTCGGGGCGCCATCTCTTGCCGGGATCGCCGGGTTCTTCGCTGCCTTCAGACGGCATCATCTCGCCGTCGGCGTCGTCGGGCATCATGTCGCCGAGATCGTCTTCGCCGCCGTCGGTCTCGGTCGCCTCGCCGCCGGACTCGCCTGCCGCATCGGCGGATTCGCCGCCCTCATCCTCGGATTCCGACTGCACCGAATCTTCGTCGGCCTCGTCGCCGGTCGAGTCGTTGTCGTCGGCGTCCTGTTCCGCACCGATCTCGATGTCGAGATCGCTAATCAGCTGGCGCACCGCGCTGCCGTATTCGGTCTGGCTGTTCAGGCAACCGCGCAGGAGTTCGATATCGCGGCCGATCTTATCCTTAAGGATCGGTTCCCAAAGCTCGAAAACGCGTTGCGCCGCGGGCGGCGGTGCCTCTCCGGTAAAGGCGGCGCGCGCCATCAAGCGCACCACATCCGGCATGGTCGCTTCCGTGCGGTCGTTGATCCGGTGCAAGCCTTCGCGGCGGAACTTGTCTTCCAGCGCCGCGGCGATATTCTCGCTGGCACCGGCCATGCGCTGGGTTCCCAGCGCCTCGACGCGCGCCTGTTCGAGCATTTCGAATAGGATCGGTGCGACGTCGCCAGTCGGCATGCGCCGACTGTGCAGCCGGGCATCATGATGCTTCATCTTGAGCGCCAGCGCGTCTGCCTCGCCTCGGACCTGGGCGACTTCGTCGCTCGGAAGCTCGCGGCTCGGGAACGGCAACCGTACGCGGTCGCCGCTGACGCTGGGCGGTTCGGCCGAAAACGTCACGTCGATTTCCGACTCATCCGCCATAGCACGGAAACAAGAAGCTACCGCGCGCTTGAAGCTTTCAATCGGAGGTTCGCCGTCGGTGGACATCAGCGTGACTTTAATTCACCAAAGTAGCGGTGCTCGCCTCCGGCAGCTCCTCGCCAAAGCAGCGCTGGTAGTATTCGGCGACAATCGAACGCTCCATCTCGTCGCATTTGTTGAGGAAGGTCACGCGGAAGGCAAACCCCCGATCCTTGAAGATTTCAGTGTTCTCGGCCCAGGTGATGACCGTCCGCGGCGACATAACGGTAGAAATGTCGCCGCCCATGAATCCGGTCCGGGTCAGTTCGGCGAGCGCGACCATGGTTTCGATAGTTTTACGGCCTTCCTCGTTATCGAGTTTGGGCAGCTTGGACAGCACGATCTTCTCTTCTTCCTCGTGCGGCAGGTAATTAAGCGTCGTCACGATGTTCCAACGGTCCATCTGACCCTGGTTGATCTGCTGCGTGCCGTGATAGAGCCCCGTCGTGTCGCCGAGGCCGACCGTGTTCGCAGTGGAGAACAGGCGGAAGAAGGGATGCGGACGGATGATCCGGCTTTGATCCAGTAACGTAAGCTTTCCGTCGACTTCGAGAATGCGTTGGATGACGAACATCACGTCCGGCCGGCCGGCATCGTATTCGTCGAAACAGAGGCCACACGGATTCTGCAACGCCCAGGGTAAAATCCCTTCGCGGAATTCGGTGATCTGCTTGCCGTCTTTGAGAACGATCGCGTCTTTGCCGATAAGGTCGATACGGCTGATATGGCTGTCCAGGTTGATCCGGACGCAAGGCCAGTTCAAACGCGTTGCGACCTGTTCGATATGGGTCGACTTGCCCGTTCCGTGATAGCCCTGAATCATGACGCGGCGGTTGAAACCGAAGCCAGCGAGAATCGCCATGGTCGTTTCATGGTCGAAGACGTAGGCGTCGTCGCGCTCCGGTACGTAGTCGGAACCAGTCGAGAAACCCGGCACGACCATGTCGGTGTCGAGCCCGAAGGTTTGCCGGACGGAAATCTCGATATCGGGAGCTTCTAAATCGTGGGCTTGGCCCGGGCCGTCATTGGTTGTCATCTGTTCAGTCCAGTGCTTGCACTTACTCCATTTGTGGAAATCCGGTCGAAGGCGCCTAAACGACTAAAAATTTCTTGAGCGTGGCGTAGGCTTGATTGATGTCCTTCAGCTTTTCCTCAGCCGCTCGATCACCGCCATTCGCATCCGGATGCAGCCTTTTTACCAGTTCCTTATAGCGCGACTTCAACTCGGTCAAGGTTACCGGGCCATCAAAATTCATGATTCGGAGCGCGCATCCAATTCTGGCATCTTGTTTCGGTCGTTCGGGTCGATTTTTCCATTCTTCGCCCGATTTCATGGATGCGGCGGCCTCGAATACCCCCAAATCGTCCCGAAACCTGACGTTCGTCGAGAATCCGCCGCCTTGGGTGCCCAAAGGCCAGCTCGGGCGCCGCCAAACCGTATCGTTGCGGATTTCCGATTCGACCTGGGTATCGGTCATGCCGGTGCAATAGTTCCAATTCCGGTTGTATTCGCGGATGTGGTCCAAGCAGAACCAATAAAAATCGTTCAACCTAGTACGCGCTTGCGGTGCACGATGGCTCGCCGGCGCGGCACAGCCGGGATGGTCGCACAGGGTCGCACCCGTGCCGCCGTCGAATACTTCCAGCCGTAATCCGTCAGAATAGCGCATCGCGCCAGTATGAGGGCGTGTCCCGACCCTGACAAGGCGAGCGCATTTGGTCGAAACCGGCTCTAGGCGATCGCGGCTTCGGAATTCTCTGGTTGCGGCGGGATTACCCGTATCGACGAAATTTGATTGCGCTGACGCCGCAAAACCTCGAAACGGAAGCTGAAAAACGTAAATATCTGGCCCGGATCGGGAATGCGCCGCGCTTCGTGAAGCACAAGGCCCGCAAGCGTAACGGCGTTGTCGTCGGGCAAATTCCATTCCAGTTCGCGGTTCAGGTCGCGCAACGTGGCCGTTCCCGAAATGATGTAGGAACCGTCCGGTTGTCGCCGCACACCGGGGACCGCGATGTCGTGTTCGTCTTCGATGCTGCCGACGATTTCCTCGAGGATGTCTTCCAGCGTAACGATCCCCATGACCGCGCCATATTCGTCGACCACGATCGCAAAATGCTCGCGTCGCGTGCGAAAGGCTTGCAGCTGATCCAACAAAGTAGTCGTTTCCGGGATGAACCAGGGTTTTGCAGCGAGTTCGAGAATGTCGAGCTCCGCCACGCGATCGCCATGCGCATGCAACTCGCGCAGTAACGCCTTGGCATGCAGAACGCCAACGATGTTGTCGGGATCGTCCCGGTACAGCGGGATTCGCGTATAGGGGCTGACCAGTGCTTGTTCGACGATTTCGCCGGGAGGATCGGCGACATCGATTAGCGTGACGTTCCGGCGATGCGTCATGATTTCTTCGACTTCGACATCGTCGAGATCGAGGATACTTCGAAGCATCTGACGTTCCTGCCGGATATCCGGGTCTGGACCTTCATGCAAGTCGATGGCCCCGCGCAGTTCCTCTTCGCGGTGACCAATGCTGAATTCTTCACCGAGTTCGATGCCGAACGGCTTCACCGTGGCGCGGACGAACCATTGAATGGTGAAGGTGATCGGCGCCAGTACGATAACGACAATTCGGATAATCGGTGCGACCACCAAGGCTGCCTTGTCCGCTTTGCCGATCGCGTATGTCTTGGGTAGAACTTCGGCAAATATGACGATGAGCAATGTCATTCCCATCGTCGCGTAAATGACTCCCGCGTCCCCGAAGAGTAGCAGCAAGACATAGGTCGCAAGCGCCGATGCGGTAATGTTGACCAAATTGTTGCCCAACAGGATCGCGCCGATCAAACGGTCTTTGCGGGCGTACAGTTCGATAACGGTTTTCGCACGCCGGCTTCCCCGTCTTGCGTGTTGGTGAAGGCGCGGCAGCGACGCCCCCGTCAAGGCGGTTTCGGAGCCGGAAAAAAAGGCGGATATCAAGAGCAGTACGACAATCGCCGCGATTGCGATGAGCAGTTCGACCGTCATGGCCCGACCGAATCCTCCAAAGTTGCAACCAGGTTATCATGTGCGACGTCGCGGCTAAGAAACGCGCGGCCGATTCCTTCGACGAGAACGAAAGTCACCCGCCCGTCCCTTACTTTTTTATCGCGTCCCATGTGTTCCAGAAGTTTCTCGGCCTGCCACGAGACGCCTTGAATATGATCCAGCCCTGTGTCCAATCCGACGGCGGCGAAATGGCGGTGGACGCGTGCGGAGTCCTCGGCGGGACACAGGCCCATGCGCACGGAAAGATCGAATGCCATCACCATGCCGATTGCAACGCCCTCGCCATGCAATAGCATATCGCTGTAACCGGTTTCCGCCTCCAGCGCATGGCCGAATGTGTGACCCAGATTCAGCAGCGCGCGTTGCCCGGTTTCGCGCTCGTCCGCCGCGACAATTTCAGCTTTCGCCTGGCAGCTTTTCACGACAGCGCGGGTTCGGCTTTTGCGATCGCCGTCGCGCATCGTCGCACCGTGTCCCTCTAGCCAGCCGAAAAAGCCGGGATCGTTAATCAGGCCATATTTCACCACCTCGGCGTAACCGGCGAGAAACTCCCGCCGCGGCAGAGTGTCGAGCGTTGCGATATCCGCGAGGACGAGGCGCGGCTGATGGAACATGCCGACCAGATTTTTCCCGTGGACGGTGTTGATGGCAGTTTTGCCCCCGACTGAACTGTCGACTTGCGCCAGAAGCGTCGTGGGTATTTGGATATAGTCGACGCCGCGCAATGTGATCGCGGCGGCAAATCCGGCAAGATCTCCTATCGCGCCACCGCCCAGGGCAATAACCGTACTCGAACGCTCTATTTTCCGTGAAAGGAACGCATCGATCAGTTTCTCGAGGTGGGCGAAACTCTTGGTCCGATCGCCAGCCGGTAGGACCAACGATTCACATTCTATCCCGGCGTCGTTAAGGCTGCGTTCCAGTATCTCCAGATGCAGGGGTGCGACATTTTCGTCGGTGACGACGAACACCCTATTCTGCTCCAGGAACGGCGATATCCGTTCGCCCGCCTCCGCGAGGAGGCCTTCCCCCACCAAGACGTCGTAACTGCGCGTACCCAGTTCCACGCGAACGGTTTCGTACCCACTCAAGCCTCGTTTCCTTTCCCGTCCAGATACGCCTTTATGGCTTCCAGGACGTGATCGACGGTGTCTTCCGCCGGGCCATCGACGCTGTCGACGGTAATATCGGCATCCGCATAGATCGGATAGCGGTCGCCGATAAGCCGCTCGAGCGTTTCGTACGGCGCTGCCGTCTTCAACAAGGGCCGGTCGTCGCGCCGTTTGACGCGGCGCCACAACACATCGATTTCGACTCGCAGCCAGAGGGACAGGCACTTATCGCGAATATGCGCGCGCGTTTCCGGGTCGATATAAGCGCCGCCACCGGTAGCGAGTACATGAATCGGTTCCGTCAACAGCCGCGCGATAACACGACGCTCGCCATTGCGAAATGCGGCCTCGCCGTGGCTTTGGAAGATATCGTCGATCGAACAGCCCGCTACTTTGACGATTTCGTCGTCGGCGTCGACGAACCGCAGACCCAGTCGCGCCGCCACCCGACGGCCAATCGCCGTTTTCCCTGCGCCCATCATGCCGACCATAACCAGGGTTTTCGGCAGCGTCAGTGTCCTGATATCGGTCATTTTTCCGGCCGTTGACCGGCACCTTCGTTGAACAGCAATTCAAGCAAATATAAACTGCCGCAGAATCGACATAGTCAAGCGATACATTTTTCCAATAAGCGCGCAGTCGGCTTTAGGGGCACATGAGAAAATTCATCTTGTTTCTGGTATTCCTGCTCATCGGTGCGATTGGGGGCGGGTTGGCGTTTTTGGCGACATGGGATATTCCTGCACCGTCTCAAAAGGTCGAAAAAGTACTGAAAAATGAACGATTCCCGCGTTAACGGGCTCGCGGCAGCGGCGGCCGGCGTTGCTTTAACGTCGATGCTGGCATTCGGTAGCCTCGCCGCGGACGGGTTGCGCTCGGCCGCTGGGTTCCGAGTCGGTCCGCTTGCTCAAATCGATGCGCCGGCGCCGAGACGCCTCTTGCCCCGCAAGCGCGTCGAGCCGGAAAGTTCCGAATCGATGGCGCCGGAACCCGAGGAAAAACAGTCGGCACGGGAAGTGCGGCCGGGAATCGAGGTCAATCGCCTGCAAGGGCCTGATCCTCAGGATTTCGGTACGATCGATCAGCTTTCCGGCGGATTCGCTCGCAACCTTTGGGATGGCTCGACGGAGTCTTTGGTTGCTCATTTGATGGGTCAGCTTCCCGACGCCATAACATCGCCGACGATACGCGATGTCCTGCGCCGTTTGTTGTTGACCGGTGCGGCTCCGCCGGTTCGCGATAATGCGCAGGAGGACGTCAATTTGGCGGCTCTCCGCGTGTCGCGATTGCAGGCCATGGGCCTGCTGGGATCGGCCTCGACGCTCTTGGAGGTCGCCCCGAATTGGGGCAGCGACGATTCCCTGCTCCGGCTGCATGCGGAGAACTTGCTGACACGGGACGACGTCGCCGGAGCCTGCGCGGATACAGGACTCAGCGGAATAAACCTTGCGGACCGATATTGGCAACAATTGCTGATTTTCTGTCAGATCGTTGATGGGAATTTCGACGAGGCGTCGCTCGGCGCGGGCCTGCTCGCGGAATCGAACGACCCTGTCGATCCGCTTTTCACGTCGTTGGTCGATGGATTCTTCGGCGGCACAATGCCGACTGTCGAACGGTTGGATTCACCGTCCCCTTTGCTGCTGGCGATGCTGCGGTACGCCAAACTCCCATTTCCCGCGAACAGCCTGGAACAAGCCACGCCGCCGCTGCTTGCGATGGTCGCGGCTAGCCCGCAATCCGACCTCGATCTGCGGTTGGCCGCAGCGGAGCAAGCGGTGCGGTTCGGTGCGATGACCAAGGATCGCCTAACGAGCATCTATTCGAGCGCGCCATTTTCCGGTGAGGATCTGGGTAACGCCTTGAGTACAGCAGAGGCTACGCGATCGCCGCGCGGACGGGCCTTGCTGTACCGGGCGGCGGCCAGTCATGACGTCCCAACGGCGCGTGCAGAGGTCCTTCTGAAGGCGCTGGCATTCGCCAAGGACGATGGGGTCTACGCGTTTTCGATAAAGCTTTACAGACAGATGATCGAGACGATGACACCCTCGGCCGAGTTGTCCTGGTTCGCGGCGGATGCCGCGCACGCGCTGTACGCGCTGGGGCGGGGCGAGCTTGCAAAGCCCTGGCTTGTGGGGTTGCGGTTCGAAACGGTACGCGATCCTGCCGCGAAGCTCGCGCTCGAATCGCTTTGGGCACTGGCAACGCTGACCAGCGCAGCAGACCCAATTGGTGAGGCGCCTGGCTCGATCGATACGTGGCGCAGCGCTGTCGCCACGCTCGAGCCGCAATTGGCCGAATTGCGAATCAAGGACGCGACTGCCCTTTTGGCAATTCAAGGCCATCAAATCGATACCGATCGGTGGCGCACATTGCTCGGGACATTCGAAATGCGTCCCGCCCGGCTTCCGGATTTCGCCTATCGCTCGGCGCTGGCGGCGGCGGCACAATCCGGCCGATTTGGCGAGGCAGTGCTACTGGCGTCCATCATTGTCGGGCGGGATGGGCCGGCGGATCTCGATTTCAGCGTGCTGAACGAAGTCGTTGGCGCATTCCGGTCGATTGGTCTCGATGAAGAGGCGCAAGCACTCATTGTCGAGGTGGCGGTCGGGAAGAGGATCTAGAGCATCACGCACCTTACCGATTCCTTCCTCGAGATGATGGCGGCCGAGCGCGGTGCGGCGGCGAATACGCTCGCGGCATATGGCAGGGACTTGAAAGCCTATATCGATTTTCTCGCCGCAAACGGATGGACTGCGGAAACAGCGGCAGCGGAAAATATCCGGGCGCATATTGCAGCCTTCGATGTGGACCGCGTGGCGTCGAGCACCGCTGCGCGGCGGCTGTCGTCAATCCGACAATTCCATCGGTTTCTCTTTGTCGACGGTGTGCGGGAGGACGATCCAACCGTTGTCATCGACAGTCCGCGCCAGAGCCGCGCGTTGCCAAAGCTGCTCGACGAGGTAGAGGTCGACCGGCTGCTAAAAGAATCCGCGAAAGAAAGTGATGCGGACAGCCGGCGTGCACGCGCGATGCTTGAGCTGCTCTACGCGACCGGGTTGCGGGTCTCGGAGCTGGTCAGTCTTCCTCTAACCGCCTGCACGCGGGACAGAGATTTTCTAATTGTGCGTGGCAAAGGCGGCAAGGAGCGGCTGGTGCCGCTGAGCGGTCCGGCCTGCGAGGCGGTCGACGATTACAAAATGGTTCGCCGGGAACATATCCCGGGCCGGGGCGCATCGCGCTGGTTGTTCCCGTCGCGGGGGGCGTCGGGGCACATAACGCGCCAGCGTTTCGGCCGGATTCTGAAAACACTCGCCATCGATACCGGTATCGATCCGGGCAAGGTCAGCCCGCACGTCTTGCGACACGCCTTCGCCAGCCACTTGCTGGCCAACGGCGCGGATTTGCGCAGCGTCCAGAAGATGCTGGGACATTCCGATATTTCGACGACGCAAATTTACACGCACGTCATCGACGCGCGGCTGCAATCGCTCGTCGCGCGTGCCCATCCTCTCGCGGCCGCGTCGCGTCGTGGGCAAAGGTGAGGCGGCGTTTGCAAACCGGTCCCGCTATGTTAGGAACGCGGCCCCGAGTGATACCAAGGAGCGCTGACAATGACCCCTGGAAATCGCTCAGGCGACCCGCCAAGGCTTTCGGGCAGCGTCGCGCACGCCTCGCGATGCCCCGCATCGCCACGACGCGCGCTTCTTGCCGAAAACCTTGGCAGACCGTCTCCATGAGTCATTATCAGCGCTCCTTGGTATGAGAGCGGGCGGCGCATCGCATGCAGACCTTCCTTGATTTCGAACGGCCCATCGCGGCGCTGGAAAATAAGATCGAAGAACTTCGCCACCTTTCCGACGCCGGTGAAATCAACATCGCGGACGAAGTCGGAAAGCTGCAAGGCGAGGCAGATCGTCTGCTCCGGCAAGCATACGGCAGCCTTACACCTTGGCAGAAGGTCCAGGTCGCGCGCCATCCCGACCGACCGCACTGCGTTGCTTATGTCGAACGACTGATCGACGACTTTACGCCGCTCGCCGGCGATAGGGCCTTCGCCGAAGATGCTGCCGTGGTCGGCGGGCTGGGCCGGTTTCGCGGCTATTCCTGTGTCGTGATCGGTACCGAGAAAGGCGCGGATACCAATGCCCGGGTCGCCCATAATTTCGGCATGGCGCGGCCGGAAGGATATCGCAAGGCGCAGCGCCTGATGCGGCTCGCCGACCGCTTCCATCTGCCGGTTATCACACTGGTCGACACGACCGGAGCCTATCCCGGGATTGGCGCGGAGGAACGCGGTCAGGCGGAAGCGATCGCCCGCTCGATCGAAACCTGTCTTGCGATGCAAGTGCCGCTTGTCAGCGTGATAATCGGAGAGGGGGGATCCGGTGGCGCGATCGCGCTCGCGGCAGCGAACACGGTTCTGATGCTGGAGCACAGCATCTACTCGGTGATCGCGCCCGAAGCTTGTTCCTCGATCCTGTGGCGCAGCGTCGATCAGGCGCGCGATGCGGCGGAAGCCTTGCGGTTGACGTCCGATGACATGCTCAAATTCGGCGTTATCGATGGGATCGTGCTGGAGCCGGTCGGCGGCGCGCATAGGAATCCGGCCGTGGCCATAGATGCGGTGGGCGACGCCATCGAGCTTGCCATGTCGGATTTGTCGCCGCTCGACGGGGCCATGCTGCGCGCCCAGCGACGCGAGAAATTCCTGAAAATCGATGGCAAGCCAGTGGGCTAATACCAACGAACGTTGGTTTAATACCAAGCTGCATTGATAAAGACCCATTGGGATCGTCGGCGCGGCTCTCCGGGTAGGAGGATCGTCGCCGGCGATGTGGGACATCGTCAAGGCGATCCGACGCACGCCGGTGAGCCGCGCCGGCGACCGGAACGGCGGCTTGCCAAGGCTTTCGGACAGCGTCGCGAACGTCTCGCGATGCCGATGCGTTATCGCGTCCCTGCCGCGGTCATCGCCACGACGTACGCTCCTTGCCGAAAGCCTTGGCAAGCCGTCCCTATGGGTCTTTATCAGTGCAGCTTGGTATAAACGGCCGGTCCGGCTCTGAAGTCAGATTCGGCCGTGGCAGTGTTTGTATTTCTTGCCGGAGCCGCAAGGGCACGGCGCATTACGCGGAACCTTACCCCAGCTCGACGGGTTGTCTGGATCGAGTGGGCCTTCTTGCCGGCGGCGAACGGTGGTTACCGGCGCGCCGTCGGTGCCGGTGGCGGCAAGCCCCGATTCCTCATACGCTTCCGCCATTTCCGGCTGCTCGCGATGGAACATTTCCTCGCCCTGACCCTCGACTCTTAGCTCGATGCGGGCCAGCACGTTGGTAACCATTTCCCGGACGCTACCGAGCATCTCCTCGAACATCGTAAAGGCTTCGCTCTTGTATTCGTTGAGCGGGTCGCGCTGTGCATAGGCACGCAGACTGATGCCTTGCCGCAGATGGTCGAGCTGCAGCAGATGCTCTTTCCAGCATTGATCGAGGATCTGCAGGAGCAGGCTCTTCTCCGCCATCCGCATCAATTCCGGTCCGTAATCGACCGCCTTCTTGGCGAGTAGCTTGTCGACCTCGCCGTTGATGCGTTGTTCGATTTCCTCGTCTGCGATGCCTTCTTCCGCAGCCCATTCGGCAACCGGTAGGTCGAGACCGAAAAGCCGCATGCATTCCTCGTGCAGGCTGTCCGTATCCCATTGTTCGGCGTAGGCGTTTTCGGGAATGCAAGTGGCAACGAGATCTTCGACGATTTGATGGCGCATGTCCGTGACGTCGTTATGAACGTCATCGGTCCGCATCAGGTCTTTGCGCTGTTCATAGATGACCTTGCGCTGGTCATTCATGACGTCGTCGTATTTCAAGAGCTGCTTGCGGATATCGAAGTTGCGCGCCTCAACTTTCTGCTGCGCTTTCTCCAACGCCTTGTTGATCCAAGGGTGGATAATCGCTTCGCCTTCTTCGAGGCCGAGTTTGCCCAGCATGGAGTCCATGCGTTCGGAGCCGAAAATACGCATCAGATCGTCTTCGAGGCAGACGAAGAACTTGGAGTCTCCCGGATCGCCCTGACGGCCGGAGCGGCCGCGGAGCTGATTGTCGATGCGCCGCGACTCGTGCCGTTCGGTTCCGAGCACGTAAAGCCCGCCCGCCTCGAGCACGACTTTCCGCCGCTCTTCGATTTGCTGTTCGATACGCTCGATCTTGGTCTTTCGCTCCGCGTCGTCCCCGACGTCCGCAAGTTCATGGGCGATGCGCATCTCTAAATTGCCGCCGAGCTGAATGTCGGTGCCGCGGCCGGCCATGTTCGTCGCGATGGTAACTGCACCCGGTACGCCCGCATTGGCGATGATGTGCGCTTCCTGCTCGTGATGCCTTGCGTTCAGCACGTTGTGTTTGATCTTGCGCTTTTTGAGAATTCCAGCGAGTTCCTCGGAATTCTCGATACTCACGGTGCCGACCAGGACCGGTTGTTTGCGCGATTGGCAATCTTCGATCTGGGCCAGGATTGCGTCGTATTTCTCGCGCGTGCTGCGATAGACTTCGTCGTCCTGGTCGTCCCGGATCATCGGCATGTTAGTCGGGATCTCAATAACTTCGAGTCCGTAAATCTCCGCAAATTCGCCAGCTTCCGTGGTTGCCGTACCGGTCATGCCGGAGAGCTTGGGGTAGAGGCGAAAATAGTTCTGGAAGGTGATCGAGGCCAGGGTCTGGTTTTCCTGCTGGACGGTGACGCCTTCTTTCGCTTCCAGCGCCTGATGCTGCCCTTCGGAATAACGGCGTCCTTCCATCATGCGGCCGGTGAATTCGTCAATGATGACGATCTTGCCGTCCTTGACGATGTAATCCTTGTCGAGATGGAACAGCGTATGGGCGCGCAATGCCTGATTGACATGGTGGACTGTCGAGATGTTCTGCGCGTCGTAAAGGTTGCCGCTATCGAGCATATCGGCTTCTTTAAGAAGCTGCTCGATATGTTCCGTGCCCTGCTCGGTGAGGGTCACGTTGCGGTGTTTCTCGTCCTTTTCGTAATCGTCTTCGCCAAGCAGGGGAATCAGCTTGTCGATCTTGAAGTACATTTCCGAAAAATCGTCCGTCGGGCCCGAAATGATTAGCGGCGTGCGCGCTTCGTCGATCAGGATCGAATCGACCTCGTCGACGATGGCAAAATTGAACTCGCGCTGGACCATTTCCTCCAAGCCGAACTTCATATTGTCGCGAAGGTAATCGAAGCCGAATTCGTTGTTGGTGCCGTAGGTGACGTCGGCCGCGTACTGTTCCCGCCGTTCGTCGTCATTCAGCCCGTGGACGATACAGCCGACGGTGAGGCCAAGGAATTTGTAAATCTGGCCCATCCACTCCGAGTCGCGCTTGGCCAAATAGTCGTTGACCGTGACGACGTGAACGCCTTTGCCTTCCAACGCGTTCAGATAGACTGAGGCGGTAGCCACCAGGGTCTTGCCCTCACCGGTCTTCATCTCCGAGATTTTGCCTTGGTGGAGTACCATTCCGCCAAGTAACTGCACGTCGTAGTGGCGTTGACCAAGGGTCCGCTTGGCCGCCTCCCGGACGGTCGCGAATGCATCGACGAGCACGTCGTCCAGGGACTCCCCGTCGGCGACGCGTTGGCGCAGCACATCGGTCTGACCGCGCAGTGCAGCATCGTCTAGCTGCTCAAGTGCCACTTCTACCGCGTTGATCGCGTCCACAGAGCCTTGCAAAGATTTGACGAACCGGTCGTTTGGTGATCCAAAAACCCGTCGGAGCATGCCGCCGATCATGAAGAACCTCGGATCAGGGGTTGAGGCGCAAAATATAACAAGGGCGCCATGGACTAAATCGCTATAGCAAAAAGGACTTGCGCAGTCACATAAGGTCCTTGGCGACGGCTGTCAACGGGCCGGCGACGGTCGAAGAAACTGGGATGCCCTTGTGCGCTACGTGAGCATATGGTTTAAGCCCGCACAAGTTCGCGCGGGGCGCGCGCCGTATTAACCGTTATGGAGTACATTGCATGCCACGCCAAATCTGCGCGCGCGCCGCGTTGCTCGCAGTCGGTATCGCCCTGTTCTCGTCGTTTCCCACCCTTGCGCAAACCGCGGCTCCCAAAGCCGCGAACGACGTTGTCGTTGCCAAGGTGGACGGCCATGAAATCTACCGCAGCGAGGTTCTTCGCGCATTCCGGACCCTTCCCAAGCGGATGCAACAGGCCGGGCTGGAGACGATTTATCCCGATCTGATCGAGCGGTTGATCCAGCAGCGTTTGCTGATCATCGAAGGCCGGAAGAACAAATTGGCCGAAAGCGAAGAGGTAAAATTTCGGCTTAAGCGCCTCGAAGACGCGCTGATCGGCGAGGTTTACCTGAACCGGTTGATCGAACAGAACCTGTCGCCGGGATTGCTCGAAACGCATTATCAAGAGTTTCTGAAAAAGAACCCCCCGGTAAATGAGGTGCGCGCCCGGCATATCCTTCTAAAGACCGAAATAGACGCGAGAAATGTCATCGGCCATCTCGATGCGGGCAAGAATTTCGAAGACGCGGCGAAAGAGTATTCCACCGGTCCCAGCGCGCCGAATGGCGGCGACCTTGGGTATTTCAAGCGGGGCGACATGGTGAAACCGTTTTCCGACGCCGCCTTCGCGATGAAGAAGGGCCAGGTTACGCCATTGCCGGTTAAGACGCGGTTCGGCTGGCATGTGATCAAAGTCGAAGACCGGCGCAGCATCACGCCGCCGTCCTTCGAAGAGATGAAGCCGCGCATTCTGCGCGAAGCCGGGCGGACGATCGCGGTCGGCGTCATGCAGCAATTGGTGCAAGGGGCAACGGTCGAGCGGTTCATGCTGGACGGCAAGCCGATGCCGACTGCGCCAAAAACTCAGTAGGCGTGTCGTGCTGAAAATATCGCCTCTCGCCCCGAAACGGTTTCCCCGGATACCCGAGATCCCCGGTGTCGAGCTGGCGGGCCGCCATGTCGGTCTGAAGCCGGCGAAGGGCGTGAAAGATCTCATGGTCGCGCGGCTCGCGCGCGGTACGACGGTGGCCGGTGTATTCACCAAGTCGCGCTGCCCGTCGGCGCCGGTCGACTGGTGCCGCAGTATTTTGTCGAACGGAAAGGCGCAGGCTGTCGTCGTCAATTCCGGCAACGCCAACGCGTTTACCGGTTTTGCGGGAGATGCTGTCGTCGCGGAAACGGTGAAGGCAGCGGCGAAACTCGTTCGATGCCCGCAAAACGAAGTCTATGTCGCCTCGACAGGTGTGATCGGCGAGCCAGTGCCGCCGGATTATATCGCCAGCAAGCTCCCCAGTTTGATCAAGACCTTGAAGCCCAAGACATGGCTGGGGGCGGCGCAGGGGATCATGACCACCGATACCTTTCCGAAAGGCGCGGTGCGAACGGCCAAGATTGGCGACACGGTGGTTACGATTGCGGGATTTGCCAAAGGATCGGGCATGATTGCGCCGGACATGGCAACGATGCTGAGCTTTGTGTTTACCGATGCCAAAATCCCGGCGCCGGTGCTGAAATTCGCGTTGCGGGCTGGGGTCAACAAGTCCTTCAATTGCATCACTGTCGACAGCGACACCTCGACGAGCGATACGGTCCTGCTGTTCGCCACGGGAAAAGGTGCCAAGCATCCACCTGTGAATTCCGCTTCCGACCGGCATTTTCGCGACTTCCGACGTGCGCTGGAGGATTTGCTGACTGATTTGGCGGTACAAGTCGTTCAGGACGGAGAGGGTGCACAGAAGCTGGTCACGATCGATGTTACCGGTGCTGTTTCAAGCGTGTCGGCACGTAAGATCGGCTTGACGGTCGCCAACTCGCCTTTGGTTAAAACGGCGATCGCCGGCGAGGATGCAAATTGGGGACGCGTCGTCATGGCTGTTGGCAAGACCGGCGAACCGGCCGACCGTGATAGATTATCAATCACTATGGGTGGCGTGCCGATTACCGAATGGGGGGTTGTGCGCGAGGATTATGTTGAAGACCCTGTCGCTGAACACATGAAGGGCCAGGAAGTTCATATCGCTATCGATATCGGGCTCGGCCGCGGTAAGGCGCGGGTCTGGACCTGCGACCTGACCCATGGCTACATCACCATCAACGCGGACTACCGATCCTGAGCGACCTCCAAGGTATGCCGAGCGGATGTTGGGACGCCGAGCCGGCGCGTGAAGGCGGCGATGTGCCCGTCATCCTGGTGGTCGCCGTCGCGCTGATCGATGCTGACGGCCGCGTGCTGATCGCGCAGCGCCCGGAGGGCAAACCGATGGCCGGCCTCTGGGAGTTTCCCGGCGGCAAGGTCGAGAGCGGCGAAGCGCCCGACACGGCGTTGATCCGGGAACTGCAAGAGGAACTCGGCGTCGACACGCGGCAGAGTTGCCTCGCGCCGTTGACCTTCGCCAGCCACACCTACGACGATTTCCATCTGCTGATGCCGCTTTATGTCTGCCGCGTCTGGAAGGGAATACCGCAGGCAAGAGAAGGCCAGAAGCTTGCCTGGGTGCGTCCCGCACGGTTGGGCGATTACCCAATGCCGCCGGCGGACGAACCGTTGGTGGCGATGTTGCGCGATTTTCTCTAGCCGGGTCCGGCTTTGTCGTTGGCGGAGATTTCCGTCGTGTCCAGAACGTCCGCCAACCGCGTCTTGGCGCTGCCGGGCCGCAGCGCTTGTTGCTGGGAGTCGTGCGGTGACCAGCCGTGCAGATAGATCACTTCGAAGGTTGCCGGGATGCGCCCGTCCGCGTCGGCGTGGCGTTCCTGATAGAGCGCGGCGGCACGCATGAATAGTGTACGGGGGGTGAAATGGTGTGGGCGGGCCAGCGCCGCCCCGGTTTCACCCATGCCGCGCAGGTCGCGCATCAAGTGGAACGCATTCTCGTAAGTCACCGTAATTACGTCGCTATCGGTCACCGGTAAGCTGAAGCCAGCCCGTTGCAGCAGTGCGCCGGCGTCGCGCACCTGCGCAAATGGCGAGAGGCGCGGGCTCGCCCCGCCGCGCACGTCCAGCTCCGCTTGCATCAGGCAGTCGCGCAGTTCGTGCAGCGTGTCGCCGCCGAGGATCGCGCCGAGAAACAACCCGTCCGGCTTGAGGCACCGGTTCGCCTGAACCAGGGCGCCCGGCAAATCGTTGACCCAATGTAGCGACAGGTTGCTCAACACCAGATCGAAGCGTGGTGCATCGAACGGTAGCGTTTCCTCGTCCGCAACGACGGTCAGACTGTTTGCCTGGCGCACCATGTGTTCCGACAGGTCGCACTGCACCAAGGTCTCGATTTTGCCCCGACCGTTCAGAACGTCTTCGAGGACACCGGTGTGGCAGCCGAGGTCGAGCGCCATGGGAAAGGCCCGCGCGATATCCAGCAAACGGTCCGCCAATCGGTCGGCGACCTCGCGGTACAGGAAATCGAACTCTTCGAAACCGGTTGCGGCCCGGTCTCGCCGCGCGCGGACGAGCCGCCGGTCGAATACGGTCATGTCATCGGTCATCACGGCGCACTATGGTTGGCATCCCGCTTACGGGCAATCCCAAGCCGGTTGAGGGGCAGTACTGCGTTGCTTAGAATTGGGCCACAACAACAGGGAGGAAACCATGCCGTCAGCCGGTGCAATTGACGCTAAAGCGCTCCGCGCCGCGTTCGACGATGGCGTCGAGCTTGCCGTCATCGATGTGCGCGAAGAAGGTATTTTCGGGCAAAATCATCTGTTGCGCGGCAACAATATTCCGCTCAGCGGGCTGGAATTGGCGGTCCGCGATCTCGTGCCGCGCGCCGGGACCCGAATCGTCCTAATCGACGCGAACGACGGCCTTGTCGAACGCGCAGCGGAAACGTTGATGGCGATGGGTTATAGCGACCTTTCGATTCTGGCCGGCGGTGTGCAGGGTTGGGGCGAAGCCGGGTTCGAGCTGTTCAGCGGGATGAATGTTCCGTCCAAGGTGTTCGGCGAATATATCGAGCATCATTGCGACACGCCGAATATTTCGGCGGAGGACCTCAACGCGAAGATCGAAGCCGGCGAGGATCTCGTAATCCTCGACAGCCGGCCGATGGACGAGTACCACCGGATGAATATTCCGGGCGGGATCGATTCGCCGGGCGCCGAACTGGCTTATCACGTGCGCGATCTGGCGCCGAATCCCGACACGTTGGTGGTGGTCAACTGTGCCGGCCGCACGCGCTCGATCATCGGCGCGCAATCGCTGATCAACGCGGGCGCGCCGAACAAGGTCATGGCGCTGACCAACGGCACCATGGGCTGGCATCTGGCCGGACTGGAATTGGAACACGGGGCGACGCGAAAATACGGGTCGGTCTCGGAGGTTGCGCTGGAATGGTCGCAGAATGCCGTCGCGCAGGTCGCCGAGAAATACGGCGTGCGGACAATCGACGCCGCGACCGTAGTAAAATGGCAAAGCGAGACCGATGCGCGGACGCTCTACCTGTTCGACGTTCGGTCGCCGGAGGAGTACGAGGCCGGCCACGTCACCGGCTCGCGCCACGCGGCCGGCGGACAGCTGGTTCAAGCGACCGACAGATACGTGGCGACCGGCAACGCGCGGGTCGTGCTGATCGACGATACCGGCGTGCGCGCCACGATGACGGCGCATTGGCTGATCCAACTGGGCTGGACCGACGTGTACGTTTTGCGGGGCGGACTCGATGCCATGCCGACCGAGTCGGGTTCCTATGTTCCGGCAGTGCCGGAGGTGGACGCGGCAGCCGTTTCGAGCATTGCGCCCTCGGGCGTATCCGGCGAATCGCTGATAATCGACGTTACGGACAGCTTGGCCTACCGCGACGGCCATATCGTGGGGGCGTGGTGGGCCATTCGGGCGCGGCTGGCAGATGCGCTGACCCGATTGCCGGCGGTGAAATCCTATATCGTGACCAGCGGGGACGGTCGGCTGGCGAGGCTTGCCGCGCGGGATCTGGCAAAACTGACCGACGCGGAAGTGTTGGCCCTGGAAGGCGGCACCGACGCCTGGCGCGCTGCCGGACTGTCGATCGAGGAAGGCTACGCGAACCTGGCGGCGGATCGGGAAGACATCTTCTACAAGCCGTACGACCGCGAAGGGACGGTGGAGGACGCGATGAATCAGTATCTCGACTGGGAGATCGAGCTGATCAATCAGATCAAGCGGGACGGGACGCTCGTCTTTCCGGAATTCGCGCCGTAACGACGATGGCGCTTTCCGCCACGCCGCTGGCCCGTTCGGTGCTCAACGCGGTTCTGCCCGTGCGATGCATGCTGTGCGGCAAGACGGTGGCGGAGGACGGGGCGCTCTGCGCGGCATGTTGGGACACGCTGCAATTTCTGGGACCGCCGGCCTGCGCCTGCTGCGGTTATCCTTTCGAATATGAAGTGCCGTCCGAGAGTCTGTGCGCTGCCTGTATCCGTCGGCCGCCGCAGTTCGATCGCGCGCGCGCCGTCTTCGCCTATGACGGCGCCAGCCGGTCGCTGATCCTGTCCTTCAAACATGCCGACCAAACGCATCAGGCGCCCGCCTTCGGACGATGGCTCGTCCGAAGGCGGGCGTGGACCTCTTGCCGGATACCGACCTGGTTGCGCCGGTACCGCTGCATCGCTGGCGTCTCTTCGCCCGGCGGTACAATCAGGCCGCCCTGCTTGCCGGCGCGGTGGCCCAATTGTCAGGACGGCAGGTTGCAGCCGATCTGTTGGTGCGCCGACGCCGCACGCGCTCCCAGGGCCGCATGTCGCGGCCCGCTCGCATCCGCAATGTCCGCGGTGCCTTCGCCGTAAGGGACGATTGGCGCGATCGGGTGCAGGGCGCGCGTATCCTGCTGTTGGACGATGTGCAGACGACCGGCGCGACCGTCGAAGAATGCGCCCGCGTCCTCAAACGCGCCGGTGCGGCCGGTGTCGACGTGCTGACCCTGGCGCGGGTTATCCGGCCGCAAAGCTGATAGTCTGCCTTTTTAGCGAAACTGGCCGATGAACTGGCTTGATGAAGATGACTTCGAATGCCTCTAAATCCTGGCGTTCCCCCGCCGATTTGACAGCCACCGAGATCGTCGCGGCTGTCAATGCCGGCGATCTGACCTGCGAGGCGGTTGCCACCGCCTGCATTGAGCGGATCGAAGCGCGGGAGAACACGCTGCGGGCGTGGGCTTTTTTCGACCGCGATGCGGTTATTGCCGCCGCGCGCGCCGCGGACAGGGCGCCATCCAGGGGGGCGCTGCAGGGGGTTCCGTTCGGCGCGAAGGACATTATCGATACGGCGGACATGCTGACGGCGCATGGCTCGCCGATCTATCGCGGTAACAGGACCGCATGGGATGCGCCCTGCATTGCCGCCTGCCGTAGCGCCGGTGCGATATTGTTCGGTAAGACCGTGACGGCAGAATTCGCGCATGTCGAACCGGGCCCGACCCGAAACCCGCACAATCCGCAACATACGCCCGGCGGGTCTTCCAGCGGTTCCGCGGCGGCGGTCGGCGCACACATGGTGCCGGCCGCATTCGGGACCCAGACGACAGGCTCGGCAATTCGTCCGGCCGCTTTCTGCGGCGCGGTCGGTTACAAGCCAAGCTATGGCGACTTCAGCCTGACTGGCGTACGGGACAATTCGCCAACGCTGGATACGCTCGGCTTGATCGCGCGTTCAGTCGATGATCTGGCGCTGTTCCGTAGCGCGGTCATGACGTTGCCTGTCGAGCCTTTGGAGTTGGTGTCTGTCGGCGCCTTGAGGATTGGAGTCTGCCTGACGCCGTGGTGGGATCAGGCCGAAAATTACACGCAAATCCATTTAGGCGGGGCGGCGGATCGCCTGTCCCGTGCCGGCGCGCACGTCACCGATTTCGACATGCCGGACGGGGCGGAAGGGCTTGTCGCGGCAATGCGCGACGTTTCCGGGTTCGAATTCTCGCGAGTCATGCTGCACGAACGACTGCATCATGCCGACCAATTGAGCGACAAGCTGCACAACGGCCGCGTCGCGGACGGCATCGCCTGCAGCTACGGGGACTACCGGAAATCACTTGCGGCGCTCGCAGCCTATCGTGCGCGTCTCGCCGTAGCGATGGAAGAATTCGATCTTCTGCTGACACCGAGCGCCGCCGGCGAAGCCCCGGAAGGTATCGAAAGCACGGGTAATCCGGTGTTCAACCTGCCTTGGACGGCAACCTACGTGCCGGTTGTCACGCTACCGTCTGAAAAGGGTCCGAAGGGCTTGCCGCTCGGCGTGCAGCTTGTCGGCCACCGCAATCAAGACCACCAGTTCCTGTCGGCGGTCCGGGCTGTCGAATCTCTGTTGTCCGATTCAGCCTAGTCGTTTGGCGTGCCCGTGGCGCCGGAGGCTTGCAAGGCGGCAATGTCATCCGACGAATAGCCGACTTCCTTCAGAATCGACGCCGTGCTTTGGCCGAGTTGCTCGGCGTGGCGGTAGTAGCCGCCTGGCGTCTTGGAGAAATTGACCGGTACCTTGATGTGGCGTATCGGGCCTTCCGTCGGATGCTCCACGACCGGGAACATGCCGACGGCGCTGAGATGCGGGCAGTCGAACAGATCTTCCGGCTCGTTCATCGGCATCACGGGAACGTCCGCTGCTTCCAATATCTCCAGCCATTCCGCAGAGGTTTTGGTCTGCATGACGCCGACGACGATCTCGTACAACGCGTCGATGTTCTTCGACCGGGACGGTTGATCGGCAAATCGCGGGTCGCTCGTCAATTCGGATTTTCCCACGACATCGAAGAAACTCGCCCAGTGCTTGTCGTTGTAGGGCAGCACGCAGATGTGACCGTCGACGGTCGGGAACGGGCGGCGGTGCGGCGTCAGCATGCGCTGATATCCTGCCGGACCCAGCGGCGGTTCGTACATGCGGCCCTGCATGTGTTCGTTCATGACGAACGCCGAGAAGGCCTCGTACATCGGGACGTGAACGCGTTGGCCTTCGCCGGTGCGTTCGCGGTGAAACAGCGCCATGGCGATGGCATAGGCGAGGAAAAGGCCCGTCGTCTTGTCGGCGAGTACGGTCGGCCCGTAACGGGGCGTTCCGGTCACCGCGCCGAACAGCGCCGCCAATCCCGACGCACCCTGGATCAGATCGTCATAGGCCGGCTTGTCGACATAGGGGCCGTCCTCGCCATAGCCGGTTGCGGCGGCATACACGATGTCCTCCTTCCAGGCCGAGATGCTTTCGTAGTCGATGCCGAGGCGCGCCGCAGCCTTGGGCCGGATGTTGTGGACGAACACGTCGGCGGTTTCGACCAGCCGCTTCAAGGGTTCGCGCGCTTCCGCCTTCTTCAGGTCGAGGACGACGCTGCGTTTGTTGCGGCCCTTCATCATGTAAGCGGCGGACATGCCGGGCGACTTGGCGACGCCGGTCCAGCGGCCTATATCGCCGCCGGGCGGTTCGATCTTGATCACGTCGGCGCCCATCTCGCCCAGGATCTGGGTGCCGAACGGACCGAGCATGACGGTCGTGAGGTCGATAACACGGACGCCCTGGAGGGGTCCGCGCAGCGTTGAGGTCACCATGACGTCTCCCAGCGTTAAGAGGCGATGTTCCGCGGCACGTCGCGGAACGGCATCTTCGTGTCCGTGCGGATTTCCTTGGGCATCATGAGCACGCGTTCGGAGATGATGTTGCGCTGAATTTCGTCCGTGCCGCCGGCGATCGAGGTCGCCGGGAACGAAACCAGGATTTCCGCGATCGTGCCGTCCATCGGGCTGTCCGCGCCGGTCAGCATGGCATCGGCGCCGGTGATCATGGTGTGCACATGCGCCGCCTGCTTCGCCACGTTGCTGGACGTGAGTTTGCCGATCGAGCCGCCCGGTCCTTGCGGTTGCCCCTGCTCCTGGGCAGCACGGGCGCGCCGCGCCGTCCATTCGGCGGATTTCGCCATGATCAGCAGCTTGGCGATTTCCTGTCGCACCGCCGGGTCCGTGTTCTTGCCGGTTTCCTTGGCGCGTTCCACCACCAGATCCACGCGGCCGGCGCGCTGCGGATACCATTTATAGGGCTCGAGCTGATGGGCGATCTCTTCCGCCTCTTCTTCGTAGCAACGACCAGGACGGTCCGACGCCTTCGGGTGCCGACGCAGCCCGTCGGCGCCGCGGCGCTCGTGCATCAAGGTCGTCGTCGCCACGTTCCAGCCGTCGCCCAGCTCGGAGACCTGGAATTCCGGCTCGATCTCGGCGTCGGTGAAGAAGACCTGGTTGAACGAGGCGTGCCCGTTCATCTGACGCAACGGCACCACGTCGACGCCGGGCTGTTCGATGTCGAGGATGAAGTAGCTAAGGCCCTTATGCTTGGGCGCGTCCCAATCCGTGCGCGCGAGCAGCAGCCCGTATTGCGCGTGGTGCGCGCTGGTCGTCCAAACCTTTTGCCCGTTGACGATCCACTTGTTGCCTTTCATGTCGGCCCGCGTGCTCGCGCCCGCCAAGTCCGAGCCGCTGCCGGGTTCGCTGAACAGTTGGCACCAGGTGTCTTCGCCGGTGAGGATGCGGCGCAGGAATTTTTCCTTATGCAGATCGCTGCCGTGCGCCAGGATCGTTGCGGCGGCCAGATTGCGGATGCCGGTCCGCGCGACCGTGACGGCGCCGGCGGCTTCGAATTCTTCGTCGATCGCTCGGCCCAGCGCGTCTGAATAGCCCTTGCCGTACCAATCCGTCGGCCAGGTCGGCGCGCCCCAGCCGGAATCGATCAGCTTATTGCGCCATTCGAGGAGACTGAGATCGGGATCCCAGCTGGCTTCGAGCCAGGTTCGTACCTCTTCGCGGACGGCCGCTTCAGTCACGTCGTTCATTGCCAGTCCCTTTCCTCTCAAACGTCCCAGCGCTGCATCAGCAGCTCGCGGTGATAGCTCGGGTCGCCGAGGAAGACTTCTGAGCTTTTCGCGCGTTTGAACCAAAGATGGGTGTCGTTGTCCCAGGTGAAGCCGATACCGCCATGGATCTGCACGGTGTTGATCGCGGTCTGCATATAGGCCGCCGACGCGCTGGCCTTGGCGAGACAAGCCAGGGCGGACAAGTCCTCATCCTCTTCCGCGGCCGCGGCGGCTGCGTAGTAGGCCGCCGATTTCGCGAGTTCCACCTCGAGCAGCATGTCGGCCGACTTGTGCTTCATGGTCTGGAACGAGCCGATGGCGCGGCCGAACTGGACCCGCATCAACGAATACTCAAGCGCGGATTCACGCAACCGCTCCGCGCCACCGACCATTTCGTTGGCGAGGCAGATCGCTGCGAGGTCCATCGTCTTCGCGAGCGGCGCCGCGGCGGCGCCTTCCTCGCCAAGCAGTTCGGTCCGCACGCCGTTAAACGCAAGCCGCGCCTGTTTGCGGGTCGGGTCGGCGGTCTTGAGCAGCGTCCGGGTCAGGCCTTCCGCGTCGCCCGCGACCGTGAAGAAGGAGAGGCCATCGTCGCCGATCGAACCGGGCTGCCGGGCCAGAACGACGATCGTATCGGCGGTATGCCCATCGAGCACGAAGCTCTTTATCCCGTCCAGCGTGAAGCCGTCGCCGGCTGCCGTCGCCGTCATCCCAACACCAGAACTGTCCCAAAGCCCGTTATCTTCCGTGAAGGCCAGTGCCGCGCGGGTTTCGCCGGCGGCGAGGGGCGGCAGTAAGGTGCGTTTCTGCTCCTCGGACCCGGCGTTGAGGATGGTCGTCGTCGCCAGGACGGCGGAGGAGAAATACGGGGCGCACAAAAGCGCCCGGCCCATTTCTTCCAGGACGATTCCGAGTTCGCCGTAGCTGAAGCCCTGTCCGCCATACTCCTCGGGCACGTGCACGGCGGGCAGACCGAAATCCGCACTCAGCTGTTTCCATACCGCTTCGTCATAGCCCTCGTCGGTCTCCATCAACCGCCGGACTTCCGTCGTCGGCGACTTATCTTCCAGGAAGCGCCGCAGAAACACGCGGAACTCTTCCTGTTCGTCCGAAAAATTGAACCTCATTCAACATCCTCCCTGACGGCGCCACGCGCGAATGCGTGTCGCCCAGACTCCAAACCCGAACGCGCCGCTGGCGCGCGATGCGCGGTTATACAAACGTAGGAGACCGGTCGGATCAAGTTGGCCGCAGTAATACAGAATAAATGTGTGGAACTTGCGACCACGCATCCTAAAAATCTACTGTGTCGAAATACATGGATTTACGAGAGCAAAGATGGCCAAGATCGAAATCTATACGAGCCCGTTGTGCGGATTTTGTCACCACGCGAAGGGGCTGTTGAACAGAAAGCAGGCCGCGTTCGAAGATATCGACGTCATGATGGACCGGGTCCGCAAGGCGGAGATGGTCGAGCGTGCGGGCGGACGGACCAGCGTGCCGCAGATATTCATCGACGGCCATCATGTCGGCGGGTGCGACGAACTGTACGCGCTCGAAGCGTCCGGCAAACTCGATTCGATGCTGGATGGCGCGGCGTGATCCTGCGCGCCGCCTGCGTACAAACGACATCGACCGCGGAGTTCGCGCCGAACATCGCGGCGACGGGCGAAATGGTGCGGCAGGCGCATGCCGAGGGCGCCGCTTTCGTGACGCTGCCCGAAGTGGTCAATCTCTGCGAGAAGCGGCCCGGCGGGTTGGAGAGCAAGGCGCATCCGGAAGCAACTGAGCCGGCGCTGAAGGCCTATCGCGAACTGGCTGCAGAGTTGGGAATCTGGCTGCTCGCCGGCTCGCTTGTCGTGAAGCTCGAAGACGATCCCAGGATGGCCAATCGCAGTTTCCTTATCGATCCGAGCGGCGGTATCGTTGCAAAGTACGACAAGGTCCACATGTTCGACGTCGACTTGGCAGGCGGCGAGAGCTACCGGGAATCGAAGCGGTTCCGGCCGGGTGAGCGCGCCGTGGTCGCGGAGACGCCCTGGGGTCCGCTCGGCATGACGATCTGTTACGACATGCGTTTCGGCTATCTTTACAGAACCCTGGCGCAGGCCGGTGCGCGCATTCTGACCGTGCCGTCGTCGTTCACCCGCCCTACGGGACGGGCGCACTGGCATACCCTTCTGCGGGCGCGGGCCATCGAAACCGGATGTTTCGTGATCGCGCCGGCGCAATGCGGCGATCACGAGGATGGACGGAAAACCTATGGGCATTCGCTAATTATCTCGCCCTGGGGTGAAGTGCTGGCGGAAGCGGGCGAGTCACCTGGCGTCATCGTCGCCGATCTCGACCTTGCAAAAGTCGACGAGGCGCGATCGATGGTCCCCTCATTGACGCACGACTGTGAATACGTGATGCCGGAGGCGCTGCGCCTGGCGGGCGAGTAATATCGGCTATCGTAGGTAGATGTCTGGATTGTCGCGCACGGCGATGCCGTCTTGTTCCTCTTCTTGGATCATTGCGGTCTCCGGGCGGCAATGTGCTGGACGATACGGGGGCTTGGCGTCTCTTGATAAAGCTGCTCGTAGGCCAAGACGTCCAGCCGGCCGCGGACGGCTTCGAGCAATTCGCCGGGGCGTAATAAAAAGTCGGGATTGCGCGGCCGGCCGAACGATTCGTTCCCGGCGGCAAATGTTTCGTAGAGCAACAATCCCCCGGGCGCGACGGCGCCGACGATGTGCGCCAGGATGGGCCGCCACAGATAGTTTGCGACGACGACCAAGTCGAACTGGCGATCGGCCAGCGGCCAAGCGGAGCCATCCTCGAGATCCGCTTCGATGATTTGCGCCAACTCGTTTTTGGCGATATCGGCGACAGCCGAAATATCCCTATCGAGAAATACCGCGGCGTGGCCGCGCGCCAGAAACGACCGTCCGTGGCGGCCGCCGCCGCAGGCCAAATCGAGGACGGTGCCGTGTGCGGCGATGGCACGCGAAAACCGTTAGATCCAAGGTGACGGTTCTGTCGGTTTACTATGAGGTTTCGGCACGTTCATTGTGTGACGGAATTTTAAACCTTGCAGGACAGGGTGTTAGGAGCCATTTTTTGTGGCATACGAAGTTGATAACGTAAAACGGTTCGTATCGGTATGATTTCATATGACCTTCGCTGCGCGAAAGAGCACGTCTTCGAGGCTTGGTTCCAGAATAGCGCCGCCTTTGGCGAACAGGTCGCGAAGCAGGCCGTTGCGTGCCCGGTTTGCGGTAGCACCAAGGTCGAGAAATCGATCATGGCGCCGCGTATCGCAAAAAGCGAAGGCGGAAATTCCGAAGACGTTTCGCCGGAAGCCATGAAGAAAATACTCGTGAAGCTGCGCAATTCGGTGGAAGAGAATTGCGACTATGTGGGTGCCGAATTTCCGGAGGAGGCCCGCAAAATCCACTACGGCGAAACCGAGTCCCGCGATATCTACGGCGAAGCATCGGAGCAGGAAGCGGTCGAGATGGCGGACGAGGGGATCGAGTTCGGCCGTATTCCCTGGGTGCCGCGGAACGATAGTTGATGTTCAGCCGTCTTTTACGGCAATCACAATATAATTTACGTCGAGATCGCGCTCATTGAGCGCCCAGCGTCCTGTCAGCGGATTAAAGACGACACCGGTGAGCAATTTCACCGTCAACCCGGCGCGACGCAGTCCGGCGGCCAGTTCCGAAGGCCGAACGAAGCGCTTCCAATCATGCGTCCCGCGCGGCAGCCATCGCAGCACATATTCGGCGCCGACGATTGCCAGGGCATAGGATTTGAGCGTCCGGTTCAGAGTCGCCGCGATCATGATGCCGCCATCGCGCACGAGACCGCCGGACGCTTGCAAAAACACCTCGACATCCGCGACGTGCTCGACGACTTCCATGTTCAGGACGACGTCGAAGCGTTCTCCTTCGTCGAATAGGGTTTCGGCAGTCGTGTGGCGGTATTCGATCGACAAGTCGCTTTGCCGGGCATGAATCGTGGCGGCCTTGATGTTCTTTACCGCCGCGTCGATGCCGACAACACTCGCGCCGAGCCGGGTCATCGGCTCCGCGAGCAGGCCGCCACCGCATCCGATATCGAGGAGGCGGAGTCCTTCGAGCGGTCTGGGCGCCAAGGGATCTCGATCGAAATGGGCCGCAACCTCGTCGCGAATGCAGCGAAGGCGCGTGGGATTGAGTTGATGCAGGGGTCGGAACGGACCTTCCGAGTCCCACCAATTTTCGGCCATCGCCGAAAATTTGGCGACTTCGGTCTCGTCCACCGAGGCGGTCTGCGCGTCGCTATTGCCCGCCGTCATCGCTAACTTTGCTCCCGCTCACGTCGCGAGGCGCCCTTGCGCCCGATAATTCATCCGAGTATGGATACGCCGCCGCGCCGGGGCAACCGGTGTAATAGGCGAAATTGCGGACTCCAATCGATGGCGCGAATCGTACAGAAATTCGGCGGCACTTCGGTAGCCGACCTCGAACGCATCCGGCACGTGGCGGGCCGCGTAAAGGCGGAGTACGACCGCGGCAACGAAGTCGCCGTCGTGCTTTCTGCAATGTCTGGTGTAACCAACGATTTGGTCTTGAAGGTCAATGAAATCAGCCGGTTGCATGACACCAGAGAATATGATGTCGTGGTTGCGTCAGGTGAACAAGTGACATGCGGGCTGATGGCGCTCGCGCTGCAGGATATCGGCGTGCCGGCGCGTTCTTGGCTCGGTTGGCAGGTTCCTTTCCACACGGACGATGTGCACGGCAAGGCGCGTATCGTCGACGTCGACGCCTCGCGCATTGTCGGTCAGTTCGGCGACGGCGTCGTCGCAGTCGTCGCCGGGTTCCAGGGCGTGTCGCCGCAGGACAGGATTACGTCGCTGGGACGCGGCGGGTCCGATACGTCGGCAGTTGCACTGGCGGCGGCGGTTAACGCTAATAGATGCGATATCTATACCGATGTCGACGGGGTCTATACCTCCGACCCGCGCATCGTGACCAGGGCGCAAAAGCTGGAGAAAATCACCTACGAAGAGATGCTCGAAATGGCGTCGCAGGGCACGAAAGTTCTGCAAACCCGTGCCGTCGAGCTGGCTATGAACAGGGGTGTCAGGATACAGGTCCGTTCGACTTTCGAGGACTTGCCAGGCACTCTTGTCGTCGATGAGGATGAGATCGTGGAACAGCAAGTCGTAAGCGGTATTGCCTATAGCCGGGACGAAGCGAAGATTACCTTGGTCAGTGTTGCGGACCGGCCCGGCGTCGCCGCGGGTATTTTCGGCCCGCTCTCCGACGCGAGCGTCAATGTCGATATGATTGTTCAGAACGTTTCCGCGGACAGCAAACGGACCGACATGACCTTCACGGTGGGCAAGTCGGATTTCGACCGCGCGGTCAGTGTGCTCGAAGGCGTAAAAGAAAAGATCAGTTTCGAATCCCTGAGCGCCGATCCCGACGTGGTGAAAGTTTCGGTCATCGGTGTCGGCATGCGGTCTCACGCCGGCGTCGCCCAGCAGATGTTTCAGGCGTTGGCCGAGAAGGGAATCAACATACAGGTGATTTCGACATCTGAAATCAAGATTAGCGTGCTGATTGCCGAGGAATACACGGAGCTTGCACTACGCGCGCTGCATACAGCCTATGGTCTAGACGCGAAATGAACACTTCGCCACGAGATATTCTTTTGAAAATTCGCGAATAATCAACGCAACAAATCGGTTATTCCTTAGTG
>JAKZTB010000317.1:0-5888 GCA_047517345.1 Alphaproteobacteria bacterium | reverse complement strand
GCGGTAATCTCATCCATGGTGAGCCGGGTTTCCCTGTTGCCGTATGGTCTTGGCCAGACACCAGAATCATACGGAATCTCAACAGTTTAATCCACGCTCACCACCTCTTTCACGCCGTGCCGTGAATAATCCGGGCTAGTTAACCATAATTTAAAGTGCTCACCGGAAACTGCGGCTATGTCTGATCCCTTGGCCCGATCGAAATCGTCTAAGCCGCCGAAATCGGCGAAACCGGCGGCGGAACCGCGAACATCGGCCGCGCGCACGGCGCCGGAGGCGTATGCGAAGGCGGATGGCTACATTCCCTTCCGCGACCGGTTTCGCGCGTGGTGGGACGGTGTCGAGCCCGAGGCGGTCGTCCGCAAGGGCCAGAAAGCCAAAACCTCCTACACCAAACGACTGATCGAACTCGACGACAAGAACGATTTGCCGCCGCAAGCCGATTGGGGCGCGGCGCGAACCAGGGTATGCGAACAGGTTTGGGGCTACGGCTGCGTCGGTCCCGGCGACGGTCGATATGTCGTCGAATCGGCGCGGCCGTTCTCGTCGCGTCCGGACTCCTTCGTTCTCGATCTGAGCGCGGGATTGGGCGGGCGGGTCAGTGAGATTGCCCGGGATCCCGATGCGACCGTCACGGGCCTGGAGCGCGACCAGGAATTCGTCGACACGGCTTCGGAGCGCATCAAAAAACTCGACCGCCGCAATATTCGATCGATCGAGTTCTACAATCCGGACCGCTTGGATTTGGGCGGCTTGAAATACGATTGCATCATCGCGCGAGAGGCCTTTTTCACCATCGAAGACAAGCTCGCGTTTCTCGGGACCTTGCGCAACGGATTGCGCCGCAAGGGGACCTTGGCATTTACGGATTTCGTTTTGACCGAAGCGGATCAGAACGAAGGGCAGGTTATGCGGGAATGGCAAAAAAACGAACCGGCGATTCCGAAGCCTTGGGCGATGGAAGAGTACCGTTCGGCGCTTTCGGGATTGGGATTGAAGGCGATCGAATTCGAAGACGATTCAGAGTATTACCGCGATATGGTGCTGCACGCTTGGCGAGACTATGTGGACGGGCTTGAAAATGTCGATTTCGACAGGACGCTTGTCGATGCACTGATGCGGGAGGCCCAGCTGTGGCTCCATCGAATCCGCGCCATCGAATGCGGTCAGCTTCGCGTGCTGCGCGTCGTCGCCCGCCTTGTTTAGTGGATACAATCCAACGCTTGGGTCCCCTAGCCACCGGTTGCGGACAATTCGCGTTGACATAGCGGGGCGTCATCCCTATTTTCCGCGCGTTCAGAGGGCCAGAGAAGCTTTATTGACGGAATTCAGCCATGAAAGTCGTGCATTCGCTAAAATCGATGAAGATCCGCCACAAGGATTGCCGCGTGGTGCGTCGCAGAGGCCGTGTCTACGTGATCAACAAGCGGATCCCCCGATTTAAGGCGCGTCAGGGCTAAACCGAACCAGCAGTTCCGGTGTTGGGAAACCGCGCGCTGGCGCGGTTTTTTGTTTCTCGGGCGCCTGCAAAACGGTAAACCCATTAGGTTGACCGCAGGTGAATCGTCATGAAAATGCCCAAACCCGATGAAGGCGTTATCGCCAGACGGCGGGAAATCGCCGCAGCCCTGCGTGAAATCGTGCCCGGCGAAGGCGTCATCGTCGACGAGGACGCGTTGCGACCCTACGAGTCGGATGGGCTGACCGCCTATCGAACGCTGCCGCTGATCGTCGTGCTGCCGGAAACGACCGAGCAGGTCAGCGAGATTCTCCGTTATTGCCAGGAAAACAGCGTCAAGGTCGTGCCGCGCGGCGCCGGAACGTCGCTGTCCGGCGGCGCGCTGCCGCTCGCCGACGGCATCATCCTCGGGCTCGGCAAATTCAAGAAGATACTGGAAATCGACTACGGCAACCGCTGTGCCGTCGTGCAGCCCGGCGTGACCAATCTGGGGATCACGGACGCCGTTCGCGAAGATGGATTTTACTATGCGCCCGACCCGTCGAGTCAGATCGCCTGCACGATCGGCGGCAATATTGCCGAGAATTCCGGCGGCGTGCATTCCCTGAAATACGGGCTGACGACGAATAACGTGCTCGGCCTCGAAGTCGTGATGATGGACGGGGAAATCATCCGCATCGGCGGCAAGCACCTCGATTCCGAAGGCTACGACATGCTGGGTCTGCTGACCGGATCGGAAGGGTTGCTCGGCGTGGTGACGGAGGTCACCGTGCGACTGCTGCGCGCGCCGGAGACCGCGCGCGCGGTCCTGGTCGGGTTTCCGTCGAGCGAGGCGGCCGGCGCCTGCGTGGCGGGCGTGATCGGCGCCGGCATCATCCCGGGCGGCATGGAGATGATGGACAAACCCGCCATCGCCGCGGCGGAAGCCTTCGTTGAAGCGGGCTATCCGCTCGATGTCGAAGCGCTGCTGATCGTCGAGCTGGATGGGCCGGAGACCGAGGTCGACTATCTGATCGAGGCCGTCGAAGGGATCGCGAAGGAAAACGGGGCGGTATCCGTCCGCATATCGAATAGCGAGGAGGAGCGCGCGCGGTTCTGGGCGGGACGCAAGGCGGCGTTCCCCGCGATCGGCCGCATCTCGCCGGACTATTACTGCATGGACGGAACGATCCCGCGCAACCAGTTGCCGCGGGTTCTCACCCGAATGGCGGAACTGTCGAGCGAATACGGCCTGCGGGTCGCCAACGTGTTCCATGCCGGCGACGGCAATCTGCATCCGCTGATCCTGTACGATGCCAACGAGCCGGGCGAGTTGGAGAAGGCGGAGGAATTCGGCGCCAAGATCCTGAAGCTTTGCGTCGAGGTCGGCGGCGTGCTGACCGGCGAACATGGCGTCGGCGTCGAGAAGCGCGACTTGATGGGCACGATGTTCACCGAGGACGATCTCAACCAGCAGCAGCGCGTCAAATGCGTGTTCGACCCCGACTCGCTGCTCAATCCGGGCAAGGTGTTTCCCGAGCTGCACCGCTGCGCCGAACTCGGCCGCGTACACATCAGCCGCGGCCAGATGCGCTTCCCCGACCTGCCACGGTTCTAAGAACGTGACGACTATTCTGAAACCGGAGACGGTGGATCACGTGTGCGACGCCATTGCCTGGGCGGCGACGGAGGAAACGCCGTTGGAGCTTGTCGGCAGCGGATCGAAACGCGTCATCGGCCGGCCCGGCAACGCCGCCCACACGCTCGACATGACTGCATTCTCGGGCATCTCGCTTTACGAGGCGGAAGAGCTGGTGCTGTCCGCCGGGGCAGGGACCCCGATCGCCGATATCCAGGCCGCTCTCGAAGCACAGAAGCAGGAATTGGCGTTCGAACCGCCGGATTACGGCCCCTTGTTGGGCGTGCCGGAGGGGGCAGGGACCCTGGGCGGGGTGCTGGCGGCCAATCTGGCGGGCCCGCGGCGGATCAAGGCCGGTGCGGCGCGCGACCATTTCCTGGGGTTCTCGGCGGTGAGCGGGCGTGGCGAAGTCTTCAAGTCCGGCGGCCGCGTGGTCAAGAACGTCACCGGTTACGATTTGTGCAAAGTGATGGCCGGGTCCTGGGGTACGCTCGGTGCGATGACCCAGGTAACCGTGAAGGTGTTGCCCGTGGCGGATAAGATGCGCACGGTGCTCGTCTTCGGTTGCGATGCCGCACAGGGGACCGCCGCGATGACCCAGGCGCTGCAAAGCCCTCATGAAGTTTCCGGCGCCGCGTGGCTGCCGCAGGCGCTCGCCGCGATCTCGAATGTCGGTTACGTGAAAGGTGCCGGCGCATCGGTGGCCGCGATCCGCGTCGAAGGGCCGGGACCGTCGGTCGAGCACCGCTGCGCCGAACTGCGCAAGCAACTCGCAGCGTTCGGAGAGACGGAAGAACTGCACGGCCACAATTCCGGCGCGTTTTGGCGCGAAGTCCGCGACGTGCGCCCCTTCGCCGACTCGGGCGACAGCCGCGTTGTCTGGAAGATTTCCGTGCCGCCGCAGTCCGGTTCGCGGCTGGCGGGCGAGGTGACAGTGTTGCTCGGCGGGGAATTCTTCCTCGACTGGGGCGGCGGCTTGGTCTGGCTTGCCGTTCCCGAAGCGGACGAAGGCGGTAGCGAAGCGATCCGCACGGCGGTTGCGAGCTCCGGCGGCCATGCGACGCTGATCCGCGCGCCGGCCGAATTGCGCAGTGCGGTGCCGGTGTTCCAGCCGCAGGATTTGGGCCTCGCGCGGCTCAGCCAGCGTTTGAAGCAAGGCTTCGACCCGCGCGGGGTGCTTAATCCCGGGCGGATGTATGCCGGGGTCTGACAGGTGCAGACGAATTTCTCCCTGGCCCAGCTCGCCGATCCCAATATCGCGGAAGCGAACCAGATTCTGCGAAATTGCGTGCATTGCGGCTTCTGCACCGCGACCTGCCCGACCTATGTCCTGCGCGGCGACGAACTTGACAGCCCGCGCGGCCGCATCTACCTGATCAAGCAGATGCTGGAGGACGGCGAAGCGGCATCGGCGCGCGTGGTGCGCCATATCGACCGCTGCCTGTCCTGCCTGTCCTGCATGACGACATGCCCGTCGGGCGTGCACTACATGCATCTCGTCGACCATGCGCGGCACCATATCGAGGAAACCTATGCGCGGCCGTTCGGCGAGCGGCTGTTGCGCGACCTGCTGGCCTGGGTGCTGCCACGGCCGAAGCTCTTCCGGATTGCGCTGATCGGCGCCTGGTTCGCCAAGCCGTTCGCGGCGCTGGCGCCGGGCCGGCTCAAGGGCTTGCTGTCGATGGCGCCCGCGCGGGTCCCGTCGCCGTCCGCGGTCGATCGTCCGCAAGTGTTTCCTGCCGAGGGCGCGCGCCAAGGCCGGGTCGCGCTGATGAGCGGTTGCGCGCAGCAGGTCCTGAGCCCGTCGATCAACGAAGCGACGGTTCGGTTGCTGAACCGGCGCGGGATCGAGGTGGTCGTCGCCCGGGGCGCGGGGTGCTGCGGGGCGTTGACCCATCACTTGGGTCGCACAGCGGACAGCCATGCGCAGGCATCCGCGAATATCGCGGCCTGGTGCCTGGAAATCGACGGGGAGGGCCTCGACGCCATCGTCATCAACGCGTCCGGGTGCGGGACGACGGTGAAGGATTACGGCTTCATGTTCCGCGGCGATCCGAAGATTCATGAGGACGCCGCGCGCGTGTCGTCGCTAACCCGCGACATCAGTGAGTATCTCGCGGAGATCGGGCTGGGGTCCGTGCCGTCGATGAAAGGTATTTCTGTCGCCTATCACGCGGCCTGTTCGCTGCAACACGGCCAGAAGATCACCGATGCGCCTAAGGATCTGCTCGCCGCCGCGGGGTTCGACGTGCGGGACGTGCCCGACGCGCATCTCTGCTGTGGGTCGGCCGGAACCTACAATATTTTGCAGCCGGAATTGGCGACCCAATTGCGCGACCGAAAGCTGGAAAATATCAGCCGCACCGGTGCAACGCTTGTCGCCGCCGGCAATATCGGCTGCATCCAGCAAATCGCGGCGGGCGAACGGCCGGTCGTGCATACGGTCGAACTGCTCGACTGGGCGACCGGCGGGCCACGACCCGAGGCGCTCCAAGGCGTCGACCTGCGCGAGCCGGTGACGTAACGATGCGGTGGCTGGCCCTAGCGGTTTTCATCATCTTATCCGGATGTACCAGCACCGATGATACGTCGATTTGGGTGCCGGGCGGGTCGGTTCCGAAATCAACGGCGTTACCGCAGTTTGAACGCCAGCCGATTGTCGAAACGACGGCTAATACCAACGGCACTAATTATTGACCTGAAATCGCCCAATCTCTCATTCCGATGGACATGATCGTCTCGGGCTGGTCGATTAGTTTGTTCCAGGCTTGGCAACCGGCCTCGATGATGGCGTCGTAATCTTCGAAGACG
>JAKZTB010000316.1:0-2557 GCA_047517345.1 Alphaproteobacteria bacterium | reverse complement strand
AAAGCTTACTGGTTGTTCCGCAATGTGTTCAACCGCGCGGTGGGCGGGTGGATGTCCGCGACAGGATGTAGACGGGAATCAGGCCGCAGACACTGGCGATGCTAAGCGCCATGAACGCGTCCTGGAATCCGGCGGAATTCGCCTGTGCGTAGACGACCTGTCCCAGATAGTGAAGCGCGCCGGAGTGCTCCAGGGCGTCGGCGACGCCGGACTCGGAGAGCAGGCGCCGTACCGCCTCGAGGTATGCTTGGCTGGTTGGGCTTGCCGCGGTTTGTGTCGCGGTCAGCGCGTCGCCGTGGAACGGGACCCGCGTTTCCAGGAAGGCGACGACGATATTGAGCGAGAAGGCGGCGCCGAGCATGCGGACGAAGCTCACGGCGCCCGACCCCTGGTTGATCTGGTCGCTGGGCAGCGATTTCAGGGCCGCCGCATTGACCACCGGCGTGGTGAAGGCGATGCCGAACCGGATGAACAGGGTAAAGGCGACGAATGTCCAGAACGGTGTGTTCACATCGGTGCCCGAAAGCAAGTAGAAGCCCGCCGCAAACGCGCCGAGGCCAAGGCACAGCAGGGTTTGCGCCGAAACCGTGTCCGATACCCGACCGGCAATCGGAAACAGAATCAACAATGCGAGGCCGCCGGGCATTAGCAGCAGGCCGGCACGCAGCGGTGTATAGCCCTGTACCTGCTGCACGAAGACCGGGATGAGGAAGGTCGATGTCAGGAACACGCCACCGGCGAAGAAAGAGATGATCGAGGCGGATGTGAAACGCAGATTGAGAAACAGTCTTACATTCAGGAGCGGCTCGGGGATGTAGGTTTCCCAGGCGATGAATCCGAGTGCCGCCGTTGTGCCGCAGAGGAACAGCAAAACGACCTTATCGGACGCCCAACCGTCGCGGGGGCCGCTGCTCAGCGCGAGAAGCAAAGTGAACAGGGCGACGCACATCAGGGCGAATCCTGTGATGTCGAAGTGCGGCAAGTGCGACGGCAATTTACGACTCGGGAGAAAGACCAGCCCCAGCGCCAAGGCAATTACAGTGCTCGGCACGGTCAGAAAAAACGCGTAGCGCCAATTGAACCACTCGATAGCGAAGCCGCCCAATGTCGGCCCCATGGCGGGTGCAAAGACGATGCCCATGGCGAAAAATCCCATGGCGCTGCCGCGCCGCTCGGGCGGAAATACCTTGAAAACGATCGCCATCGCCAGCGGTTGGATGATGCCGGCCGTCAGGCCTTGCAGCAACCGTCCGGCAGTTAAGGTCTCGGCGTTCGGGGCCAGGCCGCTCATCCCGACGCCGAGCAGGAAGCCGCAAAGCGACGTGAAATAGGTCGCCCGCTCCCCGAAGATCGATACCAGCCAGGCCTGCAACAGCATGCCGGCGGTCATCGCGGCAAAGAAACCCGAAGAGAGCCATTGCGCCTCGTCCCGTCCGATGCCGAACGCCCCCATGATGTCGGGAAACGCGACATTGACCGTGGTCTGCGACAGCACCATCGTCATGGCGCCGAGCATGCATGTTATGGACGCGAGCCATCGGTAGGCCGGGCCATAGCGCTCGAACAGGTCGTCAATGCTTTCGACGGCCAAGGCTTCCGTCTTTCGGTATGCGTTGCGGGACAGGCGCCTGAATCGGACGCCGAGGCCGTTAATCTCTGTAAGTTCAGGCTTGCGCGCAACGCGAAATCCGTACGGTGCATGCTCGGCCGGAAACCTTGCCTAACATGAATACGAGATAGTGGGTATGGCGGCGCGCCAAAATGTCCCGGCCGGCGTGAACCGGCGAGGACATGGGAGGACAGGAATATTAGGGGGTAATTCCGGTATTCGGCTTTAAACGACCAGATTGACGATGGAACCGCGCAACGCGTCCGAAACATTGGAATTTGCGGCCTGAGGCGCTGCGACGGTGCCGGTTGTGTCTTCTTTCGAAGCCACCGAGGTTTCACTATTTTCAGTGCGCGTTTCGACGCGCGGGATGCTTGTAGACCGTAATGTCTGCGAGGTTGCGCTCGTGCCGCTTGTTGCTAAAGATTCTATCGCCATAACAATATCTAATCCAATTTTATCAAGGTTCAATCGATTGCGCTGCCGTCGGTAAAATCGCCGCTGTCATCCGTGTCGATCTCGAAAGGCGTCCGGACCTGCGCCAGCAGGTTCAGCTTGGCCAGGTTCTTGTGAATGGCACGTTCGATATCGGCATCGGTGATCGTCATGGCTTCCTCGTTTCGCTCAATCGTTTTCCGTTTCATCAATGCGACAATAGCCGGAACCGGCTTGCGTCGCAGTGACGCCGGTCACGCTCTGGGAAATTATTGATTTTCGCCGAGATAGAGGGACTTACAGGATTTTTTGCACACGTTATCGGTTTGTATGCTAAATACGCGCGATATCGTTATCGAGGGGTGCGAGAATGCTTAGTGTCCGTCCGGGGACTTTATGAGTCGGATGAATCGGTTATCCGGCGCCCCCTCTTGAAGAGCTGAATCAGCTGTGATTCTCTGGGGTGGTGAATTTACTCTTGAGGTGCCCCATGTGGACTGCCGACAACCGCCC
>JAKZTB010000315.1:0-4901 GCA_047517345.1 Alphaproteobacteria bacterium | reverse complement strand
CGGGCCGTGCAGTGACCCATCATCAGCAGACCGAGCTCGGCCGCCGGCCGCGTCAGGTAATCGTCGACGAGGCCCAGGCTCTCGTCGACCGGCACCGGCGATGCCCCGCTCGCGCCGCTGCGGTAACGCGCTCGCCGGTATCCGTTCGTGCGGCGCTTGACCCGCCGGCTGGAGCGGCTGCAAAAAGGCGTCGAGCGCATCGGCGCGGGCGATTTTGCCGCCAGGGTCGACGTACAAGGGCGCGATGAGGTGGCGGGCCTGGCGGCAAGCTTCAACGAAGCCGCGGAGAAAATCGAAACGCTGGTCGACGCTCATCGCCTATTGCTGGCGAATGCGTCGCACGAGTTGCGCACGCCGCTGTCGCGGATCCGGATGGGTGTCGAATTGCTGGACGATACCGGCGACCCGGAGCGCAGGGCGGCGTTGCGCCAGGACATTGCCGAGCTGGATACGCTGATCGACGAGATCCTCCTGATGAGCCGATTGGATGGCGGGTCGCACGCGGACCTCTCGCAAGCGATCGATTTCGTCGCACTGGTGGCCGAGGAATGCGCCCGTTATGCGGACTGTTCCCTGTCCGGTAGCGCGCCCGAGGTCCCCGGCGACCCGCGTTTGTTGCGCCGGCTGGTCAGAAACCTCCTGGAAAATGCGTACGCCCATGGCGCGCCGCCGGTCGAAGTTGAAGTTTCCAGCACGGCGGAAGCGGTGATCCTGACCGTTCGCGACGCCGGCGACGGCATTGCCGACACCGACCGGGAAAACGTATTTCAGCCTTTCTACCGCGCCGCGGACAAGCAAAACGTTACAGGCTACGGTCTCGGTCTCCCGCTCGCGCGCCAAATCGCCGAGGCGCATGGCGGGTCGGTCACCCTGGTACCGCATTCGGAAGCCCGTTCCGCGATACGGGCAGCGATTCCGCTCCGCCAGGCAGCGCGCGCGCCACGTTGATCGAGCCCTCCGAACATGCATGATGGCGGGCCAGTAAGGAGAGATGATGCCCCGGGCGAAGAATTACGACGAGACGGAAGTCCTGGATAAGGCGACGCGCGCCTTCTGGGCGCGTGGCTACGAAGCCACGTCCATGAACGACCTCGTCGAGGCCACCGGACTGCATCGGGGCAGCCTCTATGCCGCCTACGCGGACAAACGCGACCTGTTCATGGAATCGCTGCGCCATTTCGATCGGGTCTACCGGATCGATTTCTTCGACGAAATCGCGCGGACGCGTACCGGGAAGGCCGCAATCGTTGCGGCCTTCGAGGGCGTCTGCCGGCAGGCGGCGCAAGACGACACGCCGGGCGGCTGCCTGCTCGTCAACACCGCTCTCGAGCTGTCGCCGCACGACCCGGCCATCCGCGACTTCGTCGACGCCTGCCTGCGCGACGTGGAGGAATTCTTCTTCGCCCAGATCGAGGCCGCCCAACGCGGCGGCACGGTGAAACGGACGACACCGTCGCGACAGACGGCGCAGGCGTTGCTGGGTCTGTTTTTAGGGCTGCGCGTGCTGACCCGTTCCGGTCCGAACGAACCCGCGGCAAAGGCTATCGTGACTCAGGTCGAGACGATGCTGGTGTGAGCGGTACGACGGTCTGGATTGATCCTTAAAGTATTTTCTGCAATCGGCCCCCGATATGCGGCGCGGCCCAATCGCGCAGCATGCCGATGGACTGGAAACCGGTGCAGCGCGCGACTTCCGCGCCTTGCTTGAACAGGATCAGGGTCGGTACGCCGCGGACCCTGTAACGCACGGCCAGTTCCGCGACGTCCTCGGAATCGACCTCCACGACACGGAGCGGCTCGGCCGCCCGTTCCGTCAATTGCAACAGCCCCGGACAGAGGCGCCGGCAGACCGTTCAGGATTTGGTCTGGAACTTGGCGATGGTGAAGCCCTGGCCGATTGCCGCATCGAAGGCGGCGGCGTCCGCAACTTGTTCGAGTTCACTCATGATATTTTCCTTAAAAGCCGACCCCGGCATAGCCGCGCCGGGGTCGGGATTGCGTCGGGTCCGAGACCCTATTTCTCGACTTCGCGATATTCCATGCCGGCGGGATAGGTCGTCCCGTCAGTATCGAGCTGCATGGTGATGTTAAACTTGTTGCCCCAGTTGAAGATGCTGCAGGCGAAGCTCAGTTCGACCAGCTCGTCGTCGCTGAACTCTTCCTTCAGCGTGTCCCAGAATGCGCTGTTCACGCTGTGAGGGTCGCCGGCGATGCGTTCGGCGAGCTCGACCGCCAGGGCCTCGCGTTTGGTCAGGGACGATGTATCGCCGCCCAGGACGGCGTCTTCCTTCAGTTTGACTTGGGCGCTCACGGCGTCCGTACGAACAGTGTTTCAATAGGCGCAGTCGTTGATCTGCCCGGTCTTGAGCCGCATCATCTCGAAGATATGCGGATCGATCCGGCCGGCGCCGAAGAAACTTTCGAAGACCGGCACGATGCCGTTCAACAGCCCGGGCACGCGGCCGATGACGCCGAACATCTGCGTGTCCTGCCACCACCCTTTACGCGCTTGCGTTAATCTTTCATTGACCCCGGCATCGGGGGATTCCCCCTCCAGGACCGGTTGCACTCGTGACGCCATAGCGGTTTTTCCCTCCATTACCATTTTTGAACGATCGTTCTTACAATTTGACGGTAGTCGGCTCGGCGACGGCCTGTCAAGCTCAAGGGGCTGGGCGCGGAAGAAATCACGCCGCGGATTAGGCCGGTTCAAAGTTGCATGAAAGCGGCGTATCTTGGCCCAGGCGAAGGAGAGAAAATATGCCCGAGAACGATACTGGTCTGCATCCCCGCGACGGACGCGCCCATGTGACCGGACTGTCGGCGCCGGAGCTCTGGCGCCGCACCATCCCGGACGTGCTCAAGACGACCGCCGCCGCCTTCGGCGAACGGGAAGCGGCCGTCTTCGTCGCGCAGGGCATACGCTGGAGCTGGGCCGAGCTCGGCCGGAATATCGACGCGCTCGCCGCCGGCTTCCATGACCTCGGCCTCCGCACCGGCAACCGGGTCGGCATCTGGTCGCCGAACCGGTACGAATGGCTGCTGACCCAGTTCGCCACCGCCCGGCTCGGCCTGGTGCTGGTGACCGTTAACCCCGCCTACCGCCTGTCCGAGATCGAATATGTCCTCAACAAGGTCGGCTGCGCCGCCCTGGTGACGGCCACCAGCTTCAAGTCAAGCGACTATGTCGGCATGCTGCAGACGTTGGCGCCGGAGCTGGTGGATTGCGCGCCCGGCGCGCTGGCCGCCGCGAAGCTGCCGGACCTCAAGACGGTCATCCAGATGGGCGGCGACGCGGTAGCGGGCATGTTCGGCTTCGATGAGGTTATCGCCCGCGGCCGGGAGACGGACGTCGACCTCGACGCCATTTCCGCCGCCCTCGATCCCGACGACCCGGTCAACATCCAGTTTACCTCGGGCACCACCGGCGCGCCGAAAGGCGCGACCCTGACGCACACCAATATCGTCAACAACGGCCGCTTCGTGGTTGGCGCCCAGCGCTTTACCGAATGCGACCGGCTGTGCATCCCCGTGCCGCTTTATCACTGTTTCGGCATGGTCATGGGTTCGCTGGGTTGCGCGACCACGGGCGCGGCCATGGTGTTCGCGGCGGAGGGATTCGACCCGGACTCGACCTTGAAGGCGCTGTCGGCCGAGAAATGCACCGCCGTCTACGGTGTCCCCACCATGTTCGTCGGCATGCTCGAACATCCGGATCTCGCTTCCTTCGACCTGACATCCCTGCGCACCGGCGTGATGGCCGGCGCGCCCTGCCCGATCGAGGTGATGAAGCGCTGCGTTGCCGAAATGCATCTGGAAGAGGTCACCATCGCCTACGGCATGACCGAAACGAGCCCCGTTTCCTTCCAAACCGCAGCCGACGACCCGCTGGAGAAGCGCGTCTCGACGGTGGGCCGCATCCAGCCCCACGTCGAATGCAAGGTGATCGACGAAACCGGCGCCACGGTCGCGCCGGGCGAACAGGGCGAGCTGTGCACCCGGGGCTATTCGGTGATGAAGGGCTATTGGGGCGATGTCGAGCGCACCGCCGAGGCGATCGACGCCGAAGGTTGGATGCACACCGGCGACCTGGCCACCTTCGACGAGGCGGGCTACTGCAATATCACCGGCCGTGTGAAGGACATGCTGATCCGCGGCGGCGAGAACGTCTACCCGCGCGAGGTCGAAGAGTATCTCTACCGCCATCCCGCCGTACAGCAGGTCCAGGTGTTCGGCGTCCCCGACTCCAAATATGGCGAGGAGATCTGCGCCTGGATCGTCCTCAAAGCGGACGGCGCCGCCACGGAAGAGGAGATCAAGGAATTCTGCCGCGGCCAGATCGCACACTACAAAATTCCGCGCCACGTGCGGTTCCGCAGCGACCTTCCCATGACGGTGACGGGAAAGGCGCAGAAATTCCGAATGCGCGACGCCATGATAGAGGAGCTCGGCCTGGAGGTGGAACAGACCGCGTGAACAGAAGTACCTTCGGCGGCCGTCTTTTGCGAAAGGGACCAGATTGTCAAAATCACCCCATGCTGCGTGCAGCGCAGTTTCGCCAGTGTGAAATACAGGAGTCTTGACCTTGCCCGCGCCAGACCATCCCGTCGAACTGACACCGCCCGACATTTCCGCCTACAAGGCGGGCAATACGGGCGTCGACTACGTCACCACAATGGACAGCGGCAAGCCCGGGCCGCATGTCATGATCAACGCCGTCACCCACGGCAACGAGATCTGCGGCGCGATCGCGCTCGATTGCCTGTTCCGCAGCGGCATCGAGCCGACGCAGGGCCGGCTGACCCTCGCCTTCGTCAACCACATGGCCTACAGCCGCTTCGACCCGAAGCTGCCGCGCTATTCGCGGCTGGTGGACGAAGACATCAACCGTGTCTGGGTCG
>JAKZTB010000314.1:0-7905 GCA_047517345.1 Alphaproteobacteria bacterium | reverse complement strand
AAAGACCTGTACAAGCACGCCATCGGCCAACAACTTTTTACCGCCCCGTCAACTTTTGGTCGTCGATCCGGAAAGCAGCCGGCGGATGCTAATCATCGACATCTTGAACGCGCTTGGCGTCCTGCATGTCGAGACGGCGAGCGAAGGAAGCAGCGCTTATTACATTTTTCGCCAGACGAATTTCGACATCGTCATGACAAAACGGTTGATGGTCCCGCTGGATGGCCTCGACCTGGCGCGGATGATCCGAAACAACGCGCGCAACTCCAACCCGACGGTACCTATCCTGATGCTGAGCGCCAGTCCCAGTATCGTGGACGTGCTGGAGCCCCGTGATGCCGGCGTGACTGAGTTTATGATTAAACCGTTTTCCGTGAACGACATTTACAAGCGCATTGTCGTTACGATCGAACAACCTCGCCAATTCGTAAAAATAAGCGACTATTTCGACCCCGACCGGCGACGTTCCGAAAAGGAATTTGTCGGTGAAGAGAGGCGCGACGAAAGCGGCGCTTTGGAATTGGAGTATTTATCCGCTGCCGCGGAGTGAATCCGGGTTTCCGCCGCTTGCACGCGGCTTCTCGCCGAGACAGGCTTGAAATCGCAATTGGCGTCTACCGGACTGCATGCGAAGATTACGAAGTACTCGTTGGGTAGGGAATGAATATGGAAATCCGGCTGACGGAACCGGGACGCTACATCGCTCTGATCACGATCGACAATCAGCCGCGGCGCAACGCGATGACCCGCGATATGCTGTTTGATTTGGCGGCGCTGTGGGACGAGCTGGAGACCTCGGATCACCGCTGTATTGTCCTCACCGGCGCCGGCGGCAAGGCGTTTAGTTCGGGCGCCGATCTCGGCGGGGATCTCAGCGCGTCGCCCGAATTGGCGGCGAAGATCAACCGCGGCCTGCTGAAGACCGACGCCTTTCCGAAACCGATTTTGGCTGCGGTCAATGGCGATTGTGTCGCCGGTGGTCTCGAATTGATGCTGGCCGCTGACGTCCGGCTTGCATCGCCCAACGCGCGTTTCGGGTTGCCGGAAGTGCGCTGGTCGATATATCCCTTCGGCGGATCGACGACAAAGCTGGTGTCGCAGATCGGCTACGTGCACGCGGCAGAGTTGCTGTTGACCGCCGAATTGATTTCCGCGGAAGAAGCGGCAGGCATCGGCTTGGTCAACCGGGTCGTCCCCGCAGGCGATCTTATGGATGAGACCTTGAAAGTGGCCGAACTGATCACGTCGAACAGCCCATCCGCCGTGCAGGCCGTCAAACAGCAGCTCAGCGAAACTCTGGCGGAACATGTCCGGTCGCGAGAATCGCTGGAGCAGGCCTTGGGCGACAAGGTGCGCGAAAGTCCGCAGTTCCAGGAAGGTGTTGCAGCGTTTCTCGAAAAACGGAAACCCAACTACGACTGAACGTCGCGGTCCTCGAAGAACGCGGCCAGGCGATTCTTCTGCAGCTTTCCGGTCGAGGTCAGCGGCAAGTCGCTGCGTTCTACGAAACGGTAATGTCTCGGCACCTTGTAGGCGGCAAGCTGGGTGCGGCAATAGGCGATCAGCTCGGTATCGTTCGTGTTCACGCCGACGCTAGGCACGATGACGGCCGCGAGCGCTTCGTCGAGACGGGCATCGGGAATGCCGGTCACGTAGGCTTCCGCAACACCATCGTGCGCGACCAAAACGGCTTCGACCTCGGCCGGCGCGACATTGATGCCGCCGGTCTTGACCATTTCCTTCAAACGGCCCCGGAAGGTCAGATAACCCTCCGCGTCGAGAAGGCCGAGGTCGCCGGTCAACAAGAAACCATCGGTGTCGAAAGATTCGGCGGTTTTTTCCGGGTCGTCGAGATAACCCGGCGTCAGGAAGCCGCGGACGATGATTTCGCCGGTTTCGCCGGCCGGCAGGCGCTCGCGTGTTTCAGGTTCGACGATTCTGATTTCCACATCTTCGAGGGGTCGGCCGCTGTTGTAGAGGCGTTTTTCGAGCGGGTCGCGTGCGTCGCCGACCGCAGAATTGCCGTAGGCCTCGGTCAGGCCATAAACGTTGCAGATCTCCGTCGCGCCTAAATCGGCGATGCGACGAACCTGTTCCGGCGTGCCGATCGTGACACCCGTGCGCAAGGAGGACAGGTCGCGGTTCGGCCGATCGGGATGTTCCCACAAGGCGAGCGACATGTTCGGTGTGCCGTAGAAAACCGAGCAGCGTTCCTTTTCGATCAGGGCGAGCGCGTCGCCGGCGTCGAATTCTCTTTGCAAGACGATGGTTCCCCCATGCGTCATCAGCGCGAACAGCCCGTTCACGCAGCCAAGCGACCAGAACAGCGAGACCGCGAGCCACAACCGGTCATCGGGCGTGAGGCGAAGGCGTTCGCCGATGCGCCACATATTCTCGACCATGCCGCTTTGCGGCAGCGGCACGCCCTTCGGCGTCGCCGTCGAGCCCGACGTATACAGGATGCATGCGATGTCATTTGGAGCGACGGCATTTCGCGCGGCATCGTAGGTTTCATCATCGACGCTCGATCCGCGTTCCGGCAAAGCGGAAAATTCGAGCGCGCCTTCGACCGGCGTTACGCAAACGATGTGATCCAGGACGATATCGCCGTCTGCCCGCATGATTTCTGCGAGCAGCGGGTTCAGGTCGCGGTCGCGGACATTTGCGGTTGCGATGAGGCAGCGGACATTTGCATGGCGAAGTTGGTAGGCAAGTTCCGGCGCGCTCGCCCAGCAATTGAGCCCCACGGTTTCGACGCCGATCGACATGGCGGCGAAATAGGCGATCAGCCATTCCACCCGGTTGTCCATCAGGATGGCAAGCCGGTCGCCGCGCCGTAATCCAATCGCGAGCAACCCTTTGGCGTGGGCGCGCGCCTCCGCTTGAAATTCGGCGTAGGTAAACCGGCGCTCGCCGTCGACGATGAATTCCCGTTCACCCTGCCGCTCCGCCAACTCGTCGAGGAGATCCGGTGCGGTTCGGCTGTCGGGCTTTTGCATCGCGGGAATCCGGCTTTACGAAATCAGCCCGCGACGATCGTGCCGGCGGCGTTCATGCGCGCGATTTCGCCGGCGTCGTAGCCGAGTTCGGTCAAAATATCGCGCGTATGCTGGCCAACCTTTGGCGGCTGAAGGCGAAGTTTCAGGTCATGGTCGCCGATCTCGACGGGAAGGCGGGGCACTTTGGTGACCGGCGCGTTGTCGAGTTCGACGTGCAGCATCCGGCCGTTCGCGTTGAGTTGCGGGTCGTCGGTCAGATCTTCGGGCCGGGCGACGGGCGAGAAGGGAATTTCGATGTCCTCGCAGATTGCGGACATTTCTTCGATGGTGTGGCGTTTGGTGATCTCGGCGACGATCGGCAAGGTGCGGTCGCGCGCCTTCACGCGATCCTCGTTCGTCTTCAGTGTGGGATCATCCAGAAGGTCCTGACGGTCGAATTTCTCGCAATAGCGGCGCCAGTGATTATCGCTGGTAATGCCGATAAAGATGCGCTGATCGTCGGCTGTCTCGAAGGTCTCGTAGACGGCCCAGGCGCTGACACGGCCCGGCATCGGCGGCTGATCGATATTGGTGACCGCGCGGCCGACGAGATGTTGCATCATCAGGAAGGCTGTCGATTCGAACAACGCGCTCTTCACGAACAGCCCCTCGCCAGTTTGCTCGCGCTCCCGCAACGCGGCCTGAATGCCGACCACGGCGAAGGTGCCGCCCATGATGTCGACGACCGAGGATCCGGCGCGCAAAGGCTGGCCGGGTGGGCCGGTCATGTAGGCGAGGCCTGCCATATATTGCACGACCTCGTCGAGCGCCGGCCGGTTTTCGTAAGGGCCGCTGAGGAAACCCTTCAAGGCGCAGTAAATGATTCTCGGATTGAGTTTCTTGCAGTCCTCGTACCCGCAGCCAAGTTTTTCGACGGTCCCCGGCGCGAAGTTCTCGATCACGACATCCGCGGTCTCGATCAGGCGGTGGACCGCGGCCTGGCCTTCGTCGCTCTTCAGGTTTGCGGCGAAACCGCGTTTGTTGCGGTTGAAGGCGCCGAAGAATCCCGCGGCGAAACCGTGCAGGCGACGGGTCTTGTCACCGTCCGGCGCCGGTTCCACCTTGATCACATCTGCACCCAGATCGGCCAGAATCAGGCCCGCGCTCGGGCCCATGATGGTTTGGCAGAACTCCACCACTCTAATTCCGTGGAGCGGTAAAGGGCGTGTCGCGGCATCGTTCATGCGCGGACTCCAATCGATTCTTTTGTACGAAGCGCGGCAAAATAGCGCGCCGCACTGGTTTCGGGTAGGGCGTGCGACGATTTTACCTTGACCTTCCAGTCGCTCGAAGCGGCAGAACGCGTTTCAAATAGGAAAAGAACCATGCGGAATATTGTACCCATCTTTTCTACCGTCGGCATTGTGGTTGTCGCTGCAACGGCACTTTGGTGGAATTTCAATCTTTCCGAGCCGACTTTCGCCGACGCCGACGATCCAGCATTGGTCGCCCGAGGCCGCGATGTCTACGCCGAAAATTGCGCCGCGTGCCACGGCAAAAATCTCAAGGGTCAGCCGAACTGGCGCCGGCGCCGCCCTGACGGCCGACTCCCGGCGCCCCCGCACGACGAGACCGGTCATACCTGGCATCATTCCGACGATCACCTTTTCCAGATAACCAAACAGGGTACCGCTTCGGTTGCCGGTCCCGGCTACAAGACCGATATGGCGCCGTTCGAGGCGGTTTTGAGCGACGCGGAGATTTGGGCCGTACTCTCCTATATCAAATCTCGTTGGCCCGTGGCGGTCCGTAAACGGCACGCGGAAATTAACAAACGGCAGCGGTAAGACGCAGATAGCCATTCCCATTGATGGAAGCCGTACCGGCCTTTGCCGGCGACCCGGATTACGCGCCCTATGGCGAAGCGCGCCAGGCCGGCAGTGTTTCACGCATGCGCGTCATCGACGACACGGATTTGGCCGGCGCGATCCCCTACCTGCCCAAGGGATAGCGACGCCCAATATGGATTTACTCGGACAGGCTCCTAACGGCGCGGTTCGGCCCGTCCGATCAGCCAAGCTGGCCCCACGGCCAGCAAGGCTACGACGGCGATAGCGAGGAACGTATCCTTGAATCCCAGGGTGCTGGCCTGCGCCAGGACCACTTCCGCGAGGTAGTTTAGCGCCCCCGCTGACTGGCTTATGTCGGGTATGCCTGATTCGGCCAGCACACGCTCTACGGAGCCGAGCAGTTGCTGCGTCGTTTGATTGTTTGAAGTCTGGGTCGCGGTGAACGCCTCGCCGTGGAAGCGGGTGCGATGCTGGAAAAACGCCGTCAGCAATGTGATGCCGAAACCGCCGCCGAGATTGCGGAAAAACGTCGCGCTGGACGCACCGCGGGCGAGTTTTTCCGGCGGCACGGCGCGCAGCGCGGCGACGCTGAGCGACGGGATCGCGAGGCTGAGGCCCACTCGGTTGATGGCCGTGTAGGCGACGAGTAGCCAGAATGTCGTGTTGACGTCGACCGTCCGGATCAGGAAGAAGCCCAATGAGAAGATCAGCAAACCGGCCGCAATTGGAATATGGGCTGGAATGGAATCCGTCATTCGTCCGGCGATGGGAAAAAACAGCATCATCACCAACCCGCCCGTTGCCAACAAGAGCCCGGCGCGCGTGGCGCTGTAACCCTGAATTGTTTGCACGAAGACCGGGATAAAATAGCCGGAGGCAAATAGGCCGGCGCCGAAGACAAACCCAGCGACCATGATCAGGCTGAACTGCTTGTCCTTGAACAGGCTCAGGTCGAGCAACGGATAGGAGGCGCGCAATTCCCAGAAGATGAAAACCACGACCGCGGCCGCACCGGCTACCAGGCGGATCACAACGGCATTGGAATCCCAACTCCAACGCGGTCCGTTGGCGAGGCCGCTCAGGATGCTGAACAGGATGAAGAAGACGAGTCCGAATCCGATCCAGTCGAAGGGCGGCAGCTTCTTGGGCAATTTCTTGCCGGGCATGAAGATGAGACCGAGCAGCAACGCCGGGAAGCAAAAAGGCAGGGGTAGGTAGAACAAATAGCGCCAGCTAATCGTGTCGATCGCCATACCGCCGAGGATCGGTCCGAAGGTCGGCGCCAGGACGCTGACCAGCCCGTGTACTCCCAACGCCATGCCGCGCCGTTCCGGCGGAAAGACGCTGAAAATACTGAACATCGCAAGCGGCTGCCCGATCCCCGTCGCAAAGCCCTGGAATACCCGGCCGAGAATAAGCAGATCGATGTTCGGCGCCGTTGCGCTCATGATGGCGCCGGCCCCGAAGATCGTCATGGTCGCGATAAACGTGATTCGCTGACCGAGGACCTCGATCAGCCACGAGCTGAGAAGCATCGCCGCCGCCATGGTGGCCAGGAAGCCGGTCGCCATCCATTGCGCCTGATCGAGCCCGACGCCGAACGCACCCATGACGGAAGGCACGGCCACGTTGACCATGGAGCTCGCGAATCCCATCGCAAGAGCCGCGGCCATGACGGTGGCCGTGACCAGCCAGCGATAGGCCGGACCATACCGCTCGAAAAGGTCGTCGACGCTGGCGTGCGCTGCCGACGTCATGTCGGCCTCGTACCGCCAAGCGCCAAATTCGGAAATAGGTCGATGCTGGAACGCCGAATGGCCGCGGTATTGTTCAGGCGTATCATTTGGGCAAAGGACGACATATCGAAATCGATGCGGATAGTCCGGCGATGGGGAGAGGATACTTTGTCAAAACCATACCCCTCAATGAGGCCCTGGGTAAATCGGCGCGTTTTCCGGTAGCGAGCGGTCCAAGGGACCAATTTTACCTGCATTTCCCAGGTGGACCCTGCTGTCATGCCTTGGCGTACAATCTCGCCAACTTCATACAGACTTTGGCTTTGCCCGAAGCGGTGGCGTTTGTCTACGATTGGCTCCGAACTGAAGGTTATCAGGGAAATGTCGGATGAAAGAATACGCCAACGGCAAGATCACCGCGGAACGTGACGGCCCGGTCACCATTGTGACCATCAATCGGGCCGAAGTCCGCAACGCCTTGGACGATGAATCGGCCCTGGCGCTGGGAGTGGCGTTTAGGGAATTCGATGCCGACCCCGATCAACAGGTCGCCGTGCTGACCGGCGCCGGCGGCGCGTTCTGCGCCGGTGCGGATCTAAAAGCGCTGTCGAAGCGCGAGCCGGGCGTCTACTTGGCCTGGGCCGACGATGCGGAAGGGCCGACCAGCCCGACCCTGTCCAAGCCGGTCATCGCGGCGGTCGAAGGGCATGCGGTCGCCGGCGGCCTGGGGCTCGCGTTAAGGTGCGATATCCGCATCATCGATGAAAATAGCGTGTTCGGCGTGTTCTGCCGCCGCTTCGGCGTGCCGATGAGTGATGGCACCACCGTGCGTCTGCCGCGGTTGATCGGCATGAGCCGGGCCCTTGATATGATGATCACCGGGCGAGCGGTTACGGGGCAAGAGGCGATTGAGTGGGGTCTTGCGACCCGCATGGCGCCGCAAGGACAGACCCTTGAAGCGGCGCGTGAACTCGCCCACGAAATCGCCAAGTTTCCGCCCCTCGCCATGAAGGGGGACCGTCAGTCGGTCTATGATCAGCAGGGCTTGGAGCTCTACGCCGCCTTCGCCCGGGAAAAGGAGCTGGCGGAAGTCGCCAAGCAACGTGAAGCCAACGCCGGCGCCAGCCGCTTTGCCCACGGGTCCGGCCGGCACGGTGATTTCAAGGGCGGCTGAACCCGACAAAAATTGCGTGGAATTTCTTGAGCCCGCATTTCCCAAGTATCGTCGATATTCAGTGCGGCGAGAAGGCGATTCTGCTATAAGAATCATGAAGTTGTAGCATACATGGAGCGGCGGATATGGCACACCCGATGGGTGAATCGAAACCGGGGTGCCTTCGG
>JAKZTB010000313.1:0-7715 GCA_047517345.1 Alphaproteobacteria bacterium | reverse complement strand
AGCATGGATCGACCTCATCGCAGAACCGGATCGTATGCGAACCCTCTGCGCCTATCCATGGATCATGAAGGTGATTTCATAGGCTCACTGGTATTAGAGTCCGTTTCGACCAACTGCGCTCGATTTGATGGCGCCAGGCGGTTTTTCGGGCAGGCGCGGCGGGCCGCGCGATGCGGGGCATCGGGCAAGCGCCGCAACGCATCCGAAAAATCGCCTGGCGCCACCGAAGGCCGGGTGCTTTTGCGCCGTGATGTCGTTGCACTTCTTCGCCGATGCCCCCGCATCGCCGCGCGAAGCGCGCCTAACCACGACGCAAATTCATCCCGGTCAAACGGGCGCAGTTGGTCGAAACGGACTCTAAAGTCCGTTTGACATGGCAAGGGCATGCTTCGACAATCCCGCCGCAGGGAGGCGCTGGTCGTGACGAACAATATCGAAATCCGTATCGCGAGCCGCGAGCCCTTCGCGGACGGGCACGCGTTCGAAGGGACCGGCGCGTATGAGAAATTCACCGGACGCGCGCATTTCGCCGTCGACCCGAACGGAACGGCGCAGGCGGGCATCGTCGATCTCGACCTGGCGCCCGTCAGCGATGCCGGGCTGGTCGAATTCGCAACCGACCTGATAATTCTCAAGCCGGCGGACATGACGCGCGGCAACCGGCGGCTGTTCTTCGATTACGGTAACAGGGCCAATATCCGGGCGCTGCAGTTCTTCAATGACGCGCCCGGATCCAACGACCCCAGTGATCTTGCCCATGCCGGCAACGGCTTCCTGATGCGGCGGGGCTATACGATCGTCTGGGGCGCCTGGCAGGGCGACATTTTACCGGGCGACGGACGCATGCTGCTCGACTTGCCCGTCGCCTCGAACGCCGACGGTTCGCCTGTTTCCGGCCCGGTGCGCACTGAGTTCATCGTCGACGCGCCCGGACAGACCTGTTTGCCGCTCAGCGGACGCTCCTCGACCCGCAGCCACCCGACGATTTCGATGGACACAAGCGAGGCAAACCTGACCAGACGGCGCTATCCTGGCGATCCGCGGATCGAAATCCCAGCTTCGCATTGGAAATTTGCACGCACAGAGGGCGGCGTCGGTCTGGACAATCAGGGGGCCGAGATGTCGGTCGTCCCTTCCGACACGCATATTTACCTGCCGGCCGGTTTCGAGCCTGGCTGGATTTACGAGATCGTCTATACCGGCCGCGACCCGCTGGTTCTCGGACTAGGCCACGTTGCGGTCCGCGATCTGGTGGGTTTCCTGAAACATGGCGAGTCCGATGCGGCAGGGAACGCAAACCCGCTCGGCGGGCCGATCGAGAAGGCCTATTGCTGGGGCCGGTCGCAAACCGGGCGCTGCATGCGCGACATGATCTATCGCGGCTTCAACGCCGACGCGGAAGGGCGCAAGGTCTTCGACGGCGCGCTGAGCCATGTCGCCGGCGGCGGCTTGATGTGGATGAACCATCGCTTTGCCAACGTGATCTCCGCCGCCGGGCAGCAATATGAGGAACGCGACAGCATCGCCGACCGTTTCCCGTTCTCCTACGCGGAGTCGACGGATCATCTGACCGGCGCGACGGACGCGATTTGCAAGCGCCCCGAGACCGACCCACTGATCTTCCACACCCAGACCGCGACCGAATACTGGCAGCGGCACGGTTCGCTGGTCCACACCGACACGCAGGGCAACGATCTGGCCCTCCCGGACAATGTTCGGGCCTATTTCTGGGCAAGTTCGCAGCACTTCGCCAACCCGCTCTTGAAGCAACCGGGTTACGGCGTGTGCCAGAATCCGAACAATATCGTCCGGACCTCCATGCTGTTCCGCGCCATGCTTGACGCCATGGACCGCTGGGCGAGCGGCGGAACGCCACCGCCCGACAGCCGTATCCCGAACCGCGCCAACGGCACGCTGGTGACGATCGACGAATGGCGCGGGCAGTTTCCGGCGATTCCGGGGACCGCGACACCGCGGCAACCGGCCCCGCTGCTGCTGTTCGATTTCGGTCCAGACGCAAAGGACGGCGTTCTCGATCTGCAGCCGCCCCGCGTTGCCGATGCCGAGGGCTATACGATCCTGATCCCCGCGGTCGACGACGACGGCAACGACATCGCCGGTGTCCGGGCGCCGATGGTCGAGGCGGCGCTCGGCACCTACACCGGCTGGAACCTGCGCGCGCGGACAGGGCGAAGGCTATATGCACGAATTCACCGGCAGCTACATCCCGCTCGCCGAAACGGAAAGCATGCGCGCCGCGACCGGCGACCCGCGTCCGGCGATCCTGGAGCGCTATAAAGACGCCGAAGCGTATAAGCACGCTATCGTCGAAGCCGCGCAACGGCTCGCCGCCGACGGGCTGATGCTCGAAGAGGACGTGGAACGCGCTACCGCAGACGCCGAAGACTGGGATCGTGAACGGCACGGCATTACGCTTTAGATAAACATCGAACAAGTGTCCTGATCGTGAAATTCAAATGATAAAATTTCTCGTGAATCAGCACACTATCTATTTGAGTCTAATGTGATTCAGATCCAGAATCTCGCCGCATTCAATGCGGCGAACTTCAGAATCATCACACTAGGGGTTTCGAAATGCTCGATTTATCCGAAAAGAAGGTCAACGGACCCGCGATCCGGCTGCACAGCGCCGACAACGTCGTCGTGGCGCGGACGGATATCCAAACCGGCGCGTCGCTCGAAGGCTACAACATCGTCGCCCGGAATTTGGTGCCGGCCGGTTACAAGATCGCGATCCGCGACATCGACGAAGGCGAACCGGTCTTGAAATACAACACCACAATCGGATTCGCCTCGGAATTCGCTTCGGCCGGCACGATTATGCACAGCCACAACATCTCCTTCGGCGAGTTCGACCGCGACTACGCCTATTCGCGCGACTTTAAGCCGCTGACCCTGCTACCGGAAACCGAGCGGGCAACGTTTCAGGGCTTTCTCCGACCGGACGGACGCGCCGGGACGCGCAACTTCATCGCCGTCGTCTCGACGGTGAACTGTTCGGCCACCGTCGTGCACGAGATCGCCAATCATTTCACGAAGGAGCGGCTCGCCGGCTACACCAATGTCGACGGTGTCGCCGCCTTCGCCCATGCGCTGGGCTGCGGCATGGAGATGACCGGCGAGCCGATGGATCTGCTGCAGCGGACCCTCGCCGGCTATATCCGCCACCCCAACGTCGCGGGCGCGCTTGTTGTCGGTCTCGGCTGCGAACGCTGCCAAGTCGGCGGGCTGTTCGGCGCGCAGGATCTGGTCGAAGGGCCGCAACTGCGCACCATGGTCATGCAGGAAAGCGGCGGCACCCGGAAATCGATCGAAGCGGGCATCGCCATCGTCGAAGAGATGCTTGTCGAGGCCGACAAATGCCGGCGCGAAACGGTGCCTGCGAGCCATATCACGGTCGGCCTGCAGTGCGGTGGATCGGACGGGTTTTCGTCGATCACAGCCAACCCGGCGCTCGGCGCCGCCGTCGACCTGCTGTCCAAGCATGGCGGTACTGGAATCCTCTCGGAAACGCCGGAGATTTACGGCGTCGAGCACACCCTGACCGCCCGCGCCGCGACGCCGGAAATCGGCAAGAAGCTGATCGAGCGCATCCGCTGGTGGAAAGACGAATACGCCACCGGCCGCGACGTGCAGATCAACGGTAAGGTGAGCCCCGGCAACCAGACCGGCGGGCTCGCCAATATCCTGGAGAAATCGCTCGGTTCGGCGATGAAGGGCGGCACCGGGCCCCTGATGGAAGTCTACAAATACGCCGAACCCGTGACGGAAAAAGGCTTCGTCTTCATGGATTCGCCGGGCTTCGATCCCGTCTCCGCGACAGGGCAGATCGCCGGCGGCGCCAACCTTGTGGCCTTCACAACCGGGCGCGGCTCATGCTTCGGCGCCAAGCCGACACCGTCGATCAAGCTCGCCACCAACACACCGATGTTCGAACGCATGGAAGAGGATATGGACGTCAATTGCAGCGACATCATCGACGGCACCGCGTCGGTCGAGGAGGTCGGGCAGCGGATCTTCGATTATTTCCTGCACATCGCCTCGGGCGGCGAGACCAAGAGCGAAGCCCTCGACCTCGGCCGCCACGAGTTCATTCCCTGGCAGATCGGGATTGTCGGTTAAACGGCGGGGTCAGGCTTTGGCGGCCATCGCCTCCACTTCGATCAGCATATCGGGCGACGCGAGCCCGTCGATGATCAGCAGGGTCGAGGCCGGCACCGTGTCGTCGCCGATGACCTTCTTGCGCGCCGCGCGATAGGCCTCGACATGGCGCGGGTCGGTCAGGAACACCGTGAATTTCACCAAATCGCTCTTGCGCATCTTGTTTTCGCGTAGGCAGGCGAGGACGTTGCGGAAGGCCTGCTCCGCCTGTTTGCGGATACCGTCCTGCAATTGACCCTTGCCGTTCATGCCGACCTGACCGGCGATCATCAGCCATTCCGCGTCGCGCGGAATTTTCACGCTGTGCGTATAAGCGCCGAGCGGCTTGTGCGAGGCTTTCGGATTCACGAATTGGATCATCGTTTTAGGCTCCTTTGGTTGCCTGTTCTATCAGCGACATAATTTGAATTACGATTGTTTGGTCTTTTCAAATTTCACCGGTTGCAGAAAAACTGTTCTCCGAATCGCGGCCCCGGGCGCGCGACGTCAGGGTGACGCCGCCGTCGACGACCAAAGTCTGCCCGGTAATATAGCGGGCCCAGACGGAACTGAGGAAGACGACCGCATTGCCGATATCCCACCCGGTGCCCTCGACCCCCAGCAGCGACGATCTGCGGCGGCGGTCGCGTGCGTCGTCGCTCATATCGCCGTCGCGGTTGACCATCGGCGTGAAGACCGGGCCGGGCGCGATGCAGTTGACCCTGATGCCGTCCATCGCGTGGTCGACGGCCATGGCGCTGGTCAACGCGATGACCGCGCCTTTCGAGGTACTGTAGGCGGTCAGCCCCCTGGGCCGCAGCGCGGAAATCGATGAAATGTTGACGATCGACCCCCCGTCGCTCTCGATCATCGCCGGCACCGCGTATTTGCTGGTCAGGAACATCGCCTCGACATTGATCCGCATGACCCGCTGCCAGTTCGCCGCGCTCTCGTCGACGACGGTTTGCGAACTGCCGATGCCGACATTGTTGTCAAGCACGTCGAGACGACCGAACCGCGCCAGCGCCGCCGCCACCATCGCTTCGCACTGCGCTTCGTCCGTGAGATCGGCCGCATGAGCGGCAGCCTCGCCGTCTTCGGCCTCGATCATCTCGACCGTGCGCTGGGCCAGTGCGAGGTCGCGGTCGACGACGAACACCCGGGCGCCCGCGCGCGCCAGCAAAATTGCCGCCGCGCGTCCGTTGCCGATGCCGTCGCCCTTCGCCCCGCCGCCGGCGACGATGGCGGCCTTTCCCTCCAGGCCTAAATTTTCCGTTGATGTCATAGGTCCCTCCCCATACGCAGCAATTCGGTTCAGCAAGCTTAAGCGCAGGCGGTAGGGATACCAATGTTAGAGATTGGCACAGGCCCGAATTGCCGGTGCGAACGCAAGACATTTCCACTTAATTCGGCTAAGCACCCTTAGAAAATGAAATCATCTTCATGAAGAGTGGCAACTTGAACGCCGATCAGGGTAACCGAACCGCCGTCGTACTGAATTGTGGTATCCGCCCCGTTGTCGGCCGCACTTGCCTGAATCGCGGCGAAATCACCAATCGCCGTGACCGCGGCAAAATCGATTGTATCGTCGCTTCCTGCACCCGAGGCGAAATCCTGAATCGTATCGGTGCCATCGTTGTCGCTGAAGATGAAACGGTCGTTGCCGGTCCCACCGCTCAGCAGGTCGTTTCCGGTGCCGCCGATAATCGTGTCGTCGCCTGACGACCCAATAATAGTGTCCGCGCCGCCGCCGCCATCGATCGTATCGATGTTCAGCAACACTGTTCCGCTGAAATCCAGAACGCTCGCACCCGCGTAGCCCTCGATTACGTTCACGCCCAATCCGCCGTCGATCTCCTCGACAATATTCACCCCGGAGTAAACGCGGAGGCCGATAATGTCGTCGCCATTGCTCCCCGCGATCCGGTCGAAACCGCCGCCCCCCGATACCGTGTCGTGCGCGTTGTTCGTTCCGGAAACCAGGAACACGTCATCCCCCAGTCCGCCAAACAGCTTGTCGTTCCCGGCTCCCCCGACAATCGTATCCGACAACGATGAGCCCGTGATCGTATCCGCGCCGCCGCCGCCATCGATCGTATCGATGTTCAGCAATACCGTTCCGCTGAAATCCAGTACGTTCGCACCCGAGTGGCCCTGGATCATGTTCACGCCCGACCCGCCGTCGATTTCCTCAACTACATTGGTGCCGGAATAAACGCGGAGGCCGATAACGTCGTCGCCATCGCTCCCCGCGATCCGGTCGAATCCCTCGCCGCCCGAAACCGTACCCTGGCCGGTCGTTCCCGAATAAACGAAAACGTCGTTCCCACCGTTGCCCAAAAGCAAGTCGTTTCCGCCGTTTCCGATCAGCGTGTCGTCTCCATCCCCGCCAATCAGCGTGTCCTTGCCCGAGCCGCCTATCAGTGTCTCGCCCGCATTTGCTGCCGCGACCGCGACCGTCACCGTCGCGCTCGACGTAGCGCCATTTTCGTCGTAAACCGTGTACTCGAACGTCGCGTCGCCGTTGAAACCCGCGTCCGGCGTGAAAACCACGTCGCCGTTGACGTCAAGCGACACCGTACCGTTCACCGCGTTCTGAACCGAGGTTAGGCTCAGCGTATCGCCGTCCGCGTCGGTGTCGTTCGACAGCAGCGCCGAGGCCAGGATCGTCACCGGAACGTCTTCCACCGCGACCGCACTATCCACAACCGCAACCGGGTCGTCGTTCACGGCCGTCACGTCGACCGTTACCGTCGCTGATGACGTCCCGCCATTGCCGTCGTCGACCGTGTACTCGAACGTCGCGTTGCCGTTGAAATCCGCGTCCGGCGTGAAAACCACGTCGCCGTTGACGTCCAGCGACACCGTACCGTTCACCGCGTTCTGCACCGAGGCCAGGCTCAGCGGGTCGCCGTCCACGTCGGTGTCGTTCGATAGCAGCCCAGACGCCAGGATCGTCACCGGAACGTCTTCTGTTGTCCCCTCATTGTCCGCCACCGCGACAGGGTCGTCATTCACCGAAGCGACCGCGACCGTCACCGTCGCGCTCGACGTGCCGCCATTGCCGTCGTCGACCGTGTACTCGAACGTCGCGTCGCCGTTGAAATCCGCGTCGGGCGTGAACAGCACGTCGCCGTTGACGTCCAACGACACCGTCCCGTTCATCGCGCTCTGCACCGAGGCCAGGTTCAGCGTATCGCCATCCGCGTCGGTGTCGTTCGACAGCAGCGCAGAGGCCAGGATCGTCTCCGCAACGTCTTCCGTCGCCGCAGCATTGTCCGCAAACGCAACCGGGTCGTCGTTCACCGAAGCGACCGCAATTGTCACCGTCGCAGATGCCGTGCCGCCATTGCCGTCGGCCGCCGTGTATTCGAAGGTCGCGTTGCCATTGAAGTCCGCGTCCGGCGCGAACAGCACGTCACCATTGACGTCCAGCGACACCGTTCCGTTGACCGCATTCTGCACCGAGGCCAGGCTCAACGTATCGCCGTCCGCATCGGTATCGTTCGACAGCAGCGCCGAGGCCAGGATCGTCACCGGAACATCCTCCGCCG
>JAKZTB010000312.1:0-4746 GCA_047517345.1 Alphaproteobacteria bacterium | reverse complement strand
ACGTATCGCCGTCCGCGTCGGTGTCATTCAACAGCAGCGCGGAGGCCAATATCGTCACCGGAACGTCTTCCATCGCCGCCGCATTATCCGCCGCCGCGACCGGGTCGTCATTCACCGAAGCAACCGCAACCGTAACCGTTGCGCTCGATGTACCGCCATTGCCGTCGGCCGCCGTGTATTCGAATGTCGCATCGCCATTGAAGTTCGCGTCCGGCGCGAACAGCACGTCGCCGTTGACGTCCAGCGCCACCGTCCCGTTCACCGCGTTCTGCACCGACGCCAGGCTCAGCGCATCGCCGTCCGCGTCGGTGTCGTTCGACAGCAGCGCCGAGGCCAGGATCGTCACCGGCGTATCTTCCGTCGCCGCTACATTGTCGGCCACCGCGACCGGATCGTTGTTCGGCGGGACAAATATGAAATCGTCCTCGTCCAATTCGGTCTCGAGGACGTCCTCGAGCAGCAGCGAATCGCCGTTCGCAAAAGCGATGGTCGTGTCGGTCCCATCGTCGCTGGCGAGCCCGAGCAGCTCTGCGAAATCGGCAACGTCGGATCGTGCAAGCAGGTCGATTATGTCGCCCAACCCGGCACCCGCCGTAAAGCTTTGGATAACGTCGTCGCCTTCACTGGCGCCGACGATGTACAAATCATCGCCCGATCCGCCGTCCAACGTGTCGTTGCCGCCGCCGCCCGTCAGCGTATCGTCGCCGCGACCGCCCGACAGAAAGTTGGCAACCGCATTGCCGACCAACACATCGTCTCCGTCGCATGAAAAGGCGTCCTCGATAACGGTTCCCGTCTCGATCGTCAGCGTGTTGCCGGCAAGCGTGCTGTCCGAACCGGCTGTCAGGTCGATGAAGCTGCCGGTCGTGATGGCTGCCGCATTGATGACGTCTGTGCCCACCGCATCGGATAGGGTCTGCCGGCCGACATCGCTGGTAAAGCCCGCGAATTCGTCCGTATAGACGTAGAAATCGTCATTGCTGAGGGCTTCCCCGAACAGATTTAGCGTCCAGCTGAATAGCGTCCCGGTATCCTGCGCAACGAGATCCTGGATTTCCAACGTCCAGTCGCCGACGCCGAATTCGCCCCAGTGGTGGGTGCTGGACAGGGTGAAATCGATATTGTCCTGCTCGTTCCGTCCGGATTGCTCGTCGTCTTGCCGGGCCGGTTCACCAAAACGCTTTCCGTACCGTCCGGCGAGGTCAGCGTGATGATCAGATCGCCGATCCATGTATGTCCGAGATCGAGCACGACTTCGACATGCTCGATATCGATGCCGCTGCCGATCGTAATCGTGTCGGTGACCGTGCCGTTGTCCACCAGCGCGAGGTTCGGCGCACGGGTCGCACTGACGACGCTTTCGTTCGCCGCCGTACTTTGCTTCGTCCAGGTTTCCGCAAGGCGCACCGCGGCAAGCGTGTCGATCAGGCCGAAGCCAAATTCATGACTTGTATGCAGCCCGCCACCGTTCCAATTGTGCGCGCCGTTGTACGCCCAACCGGGATCCGTCACGTCCACCTGGCGCGCCGAGTAAGCGAGTATCTCCTGGACATCGCGATAGCCGAGCGCTCCGTTCGCATCCAGTATCAGCGCCACCGCCCCGGCGGTGATCGGTGTCGCCGCGGACGTACCGCCGAAACTCGACGTGTAATCGCCGCTGGAGTAACCATCGGCGCCGAGCTGATCCGTCGTCGTGATCGATCGGCTGCCGCCATTGCTCGGGGCACCGACCAGGATCGCCGCGCCCGGCGTACTGTAGCTCGCGATGCTGTCCTGGTTGGTGATCGCCGCAACGGCGATGGTTTCGCGCGCGGCCTGGAAACCGTGATAGTTGACGTCCTGGCCGTCCGCCCGGTCGTTGCCCGCGGCCCACAGCATGACCGTTCCGAGTCCGCCGCGGCCGTTCGCCGCCGCATTCTCGATCGCCAGACCGACACTGTCGAAGTCGGTACCGTCGAGATCGTCGAAAAAGAACCCGTTGAAGCCCCAACTGTTGTTGGAAACGTCGAGCTCTATGGCATGCCGGTCGTAGACATCGGCGAATTCGGCTTCGGTAACCGAACCGCCAAATATACGGAACGCCGTAACCGACGCATCGAACGCCACGCCGACCGAACCGACGCCGTTATTCTCCGCCGCAATCAGCCCGGCGACTGCGGTGCCATGCGGGTCGGAAGTCGTCGGGAATGGGTCTGTATCGTCACCGCCGTAATCGAACTGACCCGAGGTGTTGTAATTGTCGTCCAAATCGTGATGCGTGTACTGGACGCCGTCGTCGACGACACCGACGCGGATGCCCGTACCGGTATAGTCGTCCCAGACGCCGGTGACGTTGATATCGAGCCCGACGACGCCGTTGCCTTGCCCCGTATTCAGCAGATGCCATTGATCGACGAAGAGATCGTCGGTCGGGGTGAAGGCGAGCGACAATTCGGGACCGGCATCGACGCCGATGTCCTATTTCCACGCGGTATTCTGACCGACATAGACGTATTTATCGGAAGCAGTGACGGTATTGCTAGCAGCAGCGAATCCCGAGTCGTCCCGGTCGAACGATCGGGTCTGCCCACGCCCTGGGCCGTCCTTCGACACGGTATCGTGGCCTTCGGCGCTGTCATAGGACCGGCTGTCCGAAATTTCTTGCCTAAGGGCGCCTTCCAGCGGGTTGGCCACTGGTGCGCCTTCGCCGAAACCGTCGCGCCGCGGATCGGCCAGCGATCCGTCATCCGCACCAAAACTGAACGTAAAACTGTCCACCACGCTCGCCGCGTACCAGGCGTTCCCGCCAGGCATCGATCCCTCGAAATCGGCACGCGCCAAGGGTGCCGGAGCCGCGCGGTTCAACGGTACGGATCCGCGTTCCGGGTCTAAGGCGCTGGGTGGCGTCTCTTCGGGGTCGTCCATGTTCTAATGCCGGTCGCCGTCATTGCAAATTAAACCAATTCTACCAAATACGACCACCTACCCTGCCCTTACAGGATACCAGATTTTTCCACAACTTTCTACTCGACGATCCGATCGCCGGGTGCAAAGAAACAGGCAAGTGACCGTTCGCCGAAATCGCCCGACAGGGCAACGGCAGCATTGCCGATATTGCGCTATTTGCCATTTTCGTGCGGTGACGCCGATCACACCCGCATTCCACTAAATTTGGACTTATTCCTGCTTTTGGAGCCAGATTCGTGGCCGAAACACGGTCAAGGCGAGAAATATCGACATCGCCAATCCGGCATAGTGGAATGTCGTCTGAAATGCCGGCAGAAACCCGGCCGAGGGCGCGGCGCTCGCAAACAATCCGGCAAGAACCGCGGCGCCGGTCACGATGCCGGCGCTGCGCGTCACCATGGCGAGGCTGCCCGCCACACCGCGGTCGCCGCGCGATAATGTACCCGTCACGATGTGCATATAGGCGACATGGAAAAGACCGAGCCCGAGGCCGTGCAGGATCAAGGCCGCGATCAGAACGTGCATCGCGCTATCCCCAGCCCAGAGCGAAATCGCGAAAAGGCCACCGATGAGGAGCATTGCACCGGTGAGGGCGACTTTGCGCGACCCCACCTTCTCGATGGCCCATCCGCCGGTCGGGCCGGCCAGGCCGACTCCCAACGGTGCGCAACCGAGTACGATACCGCCGAGCCAGGTCGGGTAGCCGGCGACACGGACGAGGAAATAGGGAACCAGCAGCATGACCGAGAAGCCGACCAGATTCGCAACGAAGTTGGCAACGTTGAGGATGGAGAAATCGATATCCCGGAAGACGCGCAACCGGATGATCGGTTCCGCGAAACGGGATTCCTGATAGACGAAACCGGCGAAGGCGAGCGCCGACACAATCGCCAGCGTGATGCTGACGCCGGGCATCGCATGTGCGCTCTGCGCCTGGTTCAACGCCAGCAGCAAAGTGCTCAACGCCAACGCCAAAAGAAACGCGCCGATCAAATCGAAGGGCCGGTCGACCGTACCTTGCGCCGGGCTCGGGATCAGCACCGTCGCGATCAGCGCGACCAGGGACACCGGCGCGCGGAACCAGAACACCGCCGACCAGCCCCAGGCCTCGACCATGACGCCACCGAGGGACGGCCCGATGACCGAACCGAGCCCGAACATCGCTGTGTAGATGCCGAGCGCCCTGGCACGTTGTTCTTCGGGATAACAGGCCGTCGCCAAGGCAGGGCTGCAGCTGATCACCAATGCGGCGCCGACTCCCTGGCAGAAGCGAAAGAACAGCAACCAGCCGAATTCCGTCGCGCTGCCGCACAGCGCGAAGGCGACGACGCTGACCGCGAGTCCGATACGGAAGATCCGCCGATGGCCGAATAGATCGCCAAGCTTTCCGAAAACCAGCATCAGGCTCGAATAGGTCAGCACATAACAGATGACGACCCATTGGATCGCATCTATTTCGATCGCGAAGCTCCGGGTGATATCGGGAAACGCGATATTCACCGAGGAATCGAGCGGCACAATCAACGTGCCCAGCCCGACCGCAACAATCGCCATGAACGGATTTGCGGTTATTCTCGGCACTGCATGGGGTCCAACTGGAAATGCGAACGCGGACCGCCACAATAGGCCGTTCGCCCCAGCCAACGCGACCCTTCGTTCTAAGAGTCTGGCTCGTAATATGTTGCTGTTTTCATTGGCGATAGTCGAGTCGGATGGCAGGAGCGGCGCGCCGGGCGATGCCGGGCATCGGCCAAGGGCCGCGACGCACCAGCCGGCCGACAAGCGCCAACCCTTCGGGTG
>JAKZTB010000311.1:0-10581 GCA_047517345.1 Alphaproteobacteria bacterium | reverse complement strand
TGGCAGGTCCGCCGGGTGCGCCATAGCGGCGAGATCAGGTGGCAGGGCCGGACCCTCTATATCAGCGAAAGCCTGGCCGGCGAACCGGTCGGCCTGGCCGAACAGGACGACGGCGTCTGGGCGGTCTGGTACGGGCCGGTGGCGCTCGGATCGATCGATCAAGGTGGCCGCTTCAGCCGACCCAAGTCGACAAGACGGCGACGAAAGGCGGTACGCGGATGAGTAAAAAGTGTTACCCATGTCGCCGGTCTATTCTGTTACCCATCTACCCGGTCGGGCCGGATGGGGGGTGAAACGCAACATTCTAAATCCGGCGTTCCCCTACTCCGCCGCCGCACCGCTCACCGCGGTCACCGCCTCGTCTTCGGCGGGGTCGCGCAGCGCCTCGAGGAGTTTCTTTTCGATCTGCTGAAGTTTCTCGGGGTGATCGACCTTCATGCCGAAGACGTCCTTGACGTAAAACACGTCGACGACCCGCTCGCCATAGGTCGAGATTTTCGCCGACGATACCTGCAGGCCGAGATCGTGCAGCGCGCCGGTGATGTCGTAGAGCAGCGCCGGGCGGTCGCGGCCGTTGACTTCAATCAGGCTGTAGGTGTTGCTCGCCTTGTTGTCGATCAGGACCCGCGGCGGCACCTTGAAGACGTCGGTGCGGCTCGGCAGGGCGCGACGCTTGGCGAACTCGTCGGCGACCCGCAGCCGCCCGCTCAGCGAAAGTTCGATGCGTTCCTCGATCCGCGACAGGCCGGACGGGCTGTCGACCGTATGCCCCGTGGCGTCTTGGATCCAGAAACTGTCAAGCGCCATGCCATTGGTGAATGTGTTGATGCGGGCATCGACGATGGTCGCGCCGCAAACGGCGATCGCGCCGGCGATCTTGTTGAATAGACCCGAATGGTCCGCCGCGTAGATCGTCAGTTCGGTCACGTCGCGGTCCGGTTCGACCTGCATGTCGATGGCAAGCGGCGATTCCGCTTCGGTGGCGTCGCGCACGAACCTGGCGTGACGGGCCAAGGTATCGAAGTCGTAGAACAGCCAGTAAGACGCTTGCCCGCGCTTGAAATGCGCCTCGCGCTCGTCTTCGCGCCAATCGGCCAGCCGTTCCGCCAGGACCTCGCGGATACCGGCGGCGCGGTCGTCCATGCGGTCCGCCGCGAAGCCGCCCGACATCACCGCCTCCGACCGGTAATAGATCTCGCGCAGCAAGGTGGCCTTCCAGTTGTTCCAGCGCCCCGGCCCGACGGCGCGGATATCGACCGCGGTCAGACAGAGCAGCAGCCGCAGCCGTTCCGGCGACTGCACGATCTCGACGAAATCGAGGATCGTCTTGGGATCGTCCAGGTCGCGTTTGAAGGCGACGTTGCTCATGTCGAGATGGTGGCGCACCAGCCAGGCGACGGTCTCGGTTTCCGCCTCGGTAAAACCGAAGCGCGGGCAAATCTGCTCGGCGACCGAGGCGCCCAGCACGGAATGGTCGCCGCCGCGCCCTTTGGCGATATCGTGCAGCAGCACCGCGACGTACAGGACCTCGCGCGACAGCACCTTGTGGACGATCTCGCTGGAGACCGGCAGCTCGTCCTTCAACTCGCCGCGTTCGACCTCGCTCAGCATGCCGATGGCGCGGATGGTGTGCTCGTCCGTCGTATAGACGTGATACATGTCGTATTGCATCTGCGCCACGACCCTGCCGAATTCCGGGATGAACCGGCCGAACACGCCGGCTTCGTTCAGCCGCCGCAACGCGATCTCCGCCCCCTTCTCCGAGGTTAGGATCTTCAGGAAAATCCGGTTCGCCTCCGGATCCTCGCGCACCGTCTTGTTGATGCGGCGCAGGCAGCGGGTAATGGATTGCAGCGCGTCGGGATGGATATCGAGTCCGTTGCGCTGCGCCACCTCGAAGATGCGCAGCATGTCTACCGGGTTCTGCGCGAAATGCCGGGCTGTGGGAATATTGAGCCGGCCGCTCGCCACGGGAAAGCCTTCGATATCGCGCCTCCACAGCCCGAACAGCGGGGCCAGGAACTGGCTCGGGCGATGCTGGCGCGCCTCCAGCGCGGCGCAGAAAATCCGCGTCAGGTCGCCGACATCCTTGGCGACCAGAAAATAATGCTTCATGAAACGCTCGACGCCGCGAATTCGGCCCCGGTCGGTGTAGCCCATGACCTGGGCCAAGGGCGGCTGCACGTCGAAGGTCAGGCGTTCCTCGGGCCGCCCCGTCAGGTAATGCAGCTGGCAGCGCACGGTCCAGAGGTGTTGCTGCGCCTTGTCGAACAGAGCGACTTCTTCCGCCGTGAACACCTCTTTCTCGACCAGCTGGCCGATATCGTCGACCTGATAGAGATATTTGGCGATCCAGTACAAAGTCTGCAGGTCGCGGATGCCGGCCTTGCCTTCCTTGATGTTCGGCTCCAGCACGTAGCGGCTGTCGCCCATTTTCTTGTGCCGTTCGTCTCGCTCGTGCAGCTTGGCCTCGACGAATTCGCTTTCGCTGCCGGCCACGACCTCGCGCCAGAAGCGCCGGCGCAGCTGCAGGAACAGCTTCTGTTCGCCCCAGATATAGCGCGCCTCCAGCAACCCGGTGCGGATCGTGATGTCGGATTTGGCCTGGCGCAGGCACTCGTCGATCGACCGCGTCGCATGGCCGACCTTGAGCCCCAGATCCCACAGCATGTAGAGCATGTGCTCGATGATCTGTTCGGAGCGCGAGTTCAGCTTGTAGGGCAGGACGAACAGCAGGTCGACATCGGATTTCGGCGCCAACTCGCCGCGCCCGTAGCCGCCATAGGCGACGATGCAGACCTGGTCGCCCGCGGTCGGGTTGGCCGCCGGGTAGATATACTCCGCCGCGATCTCGTAAATCGTGCGGATCAGCTGGTCGATCAGGTGGCAATTGCCCTGCACCGCCAGCGCGCCGTCATGATCCATTTCGAAGCGCCGCCGGACCTCCGCGAAGCCGGCGTCGAGCGCCACCCGATAGCAGGCGAGCAGCGCGTCGCGCCGCTCGGACTCGCCAAGATCGAGCAATGCGACCGCCGTCTCGGTCAGCGCGAGCCGATTGACGATCTTACGTTTCTGCCGCAGCGCCTTCATGGGGCGAATCTGTCCTCAAGGGCGGGGAAAAGCAAGCGGCGGGATACCCGTACGGCCCCTATTCCCGGTAGCTCGGGTCGATCTTGTCCATCTTGCGCATCATCGCAGCAAATTCCAAGGCGCCGAACGCGCGGGCGTCGCCGTGCATCGTCGCCCCGGCCTCGAGGCCGCCGGCTGAGGCGAGGGCGACGTTGTCGGTCAGCAGGTTAAGCTCGCCGGCCGCCGCCGCGTCGACCTGGATCTGGCAGGCGCGTTCCAGCCGGTAGAGGCGTTGGAAGGCCTCGGGCACGGTGCGGCCCGTCGTCAGCAGGCCGTGGTTGCGCAGGATCATCGCCGAATTGCCGCCGAGGTCGTCGAGCAGCCGGTCGCGCTCGTCGGTTTCGAGACTGACGCCTTCGTAGTCGTGATAGGAGAGGCGGCCATAGAAACCAGTGGCGGCCATGGAGATCGGCTGCAGCCCTGGTTTGACCGCGGCGACCGCCATGCCGGCGCGGGTGTGGGTGTGCATGACGCATTTGTGCATATCGGTGTTGGCCATGTGGACGGCGGAGTGGATGACGAATCCGGCCCGGTTCACCGGGTGCTCGCTGTCGTCGACGATCTCCCCGTCGCAGTCGATCTTGACCAGGTTGGAGGCCGTCACCTCGTCATAGTGCAGCCCGAACGGGTTGATCAGGAAGTGCGCCTCCGGTCCCGGCACCCGCGCGGTCAAATGGCCGTAGATCTGCTCTGTCCAGCCGTAATAATCGACCATGCGGTAGGCGGCGGCGAGCTGCACGCGGAGGCCGCGTTCGGCCTCTTCCGGCGGCAGGCTGTAAAGATCGGTGTCGGTGAAGGATCCGTCCATCGTGAACTCCTCGGGTTCGTATGCCCTTACAGCGCTAGTCGCTTTGGAATAGGTCGCCTTGCGCGCCGCCCCCGTATGCGGTGGGGTTTTCCAGCGCCAGCAGTTTCAGTTTCGTCTCGAGCCCGCCGCCGAACCCGGTCAGGGATTTGTCCGACCCGATGACCCGGTGGCAGGGCACGACGATGGGCAACGGGTTGGCGTGGTTGGCGGCGCCGACGACGCGGCTCGCCTTGGGCCGCCCGACCAGCCGGGCGAGCTCGCCATAGGACACGGTCGCGCCGAAGGGCACCGCCCGCAGCGCTGTCCAGGTCTCCTTCTGGAAATCCGTCCCGTCCATTTCCAGGGCCATCGAAAAATCCGTGCGGCCGCCCTCGAAATAGTTCCGCAACTGCCGCGCGGCCTCGGCGAACATCGCGCTTTCGCGGACCCATTCCGGCCGGGGCTGCAGCGCCTGACTGCCGGTCGGGAAATTGATCAGCATCAAAATACCGTCCGCGCCGGCGAGCAGCAGCGGGCCGACCGGACTGTCGAGGTGGGTGTAGTGGGTTATCGCCGGCGACACCCGCTTGGTGTTCCGCTTGAGCGGGGCTGCGCCGAGATCGATTCTATCCGCCATGGCGCAATCTTACAGCGCGCGACGGTCGCACACCATCACCCGGTGAAAGACTGAAACCGACGGTTTCGAGGGAATGGAAAGGATATTGGTAGCGATGCGAGCAAGAAAATTACAATATATATACGTCTTAGAGCAAATAACCACAAAATGTATTGCAATACTCAACAGATTGTGGCGGAATAGTTTTTGCTACGCACATATGGTACGATCCGCCAATGAGGCGGGTCGCTGTGGAGATGTTGCAGAGTGGTTTAATCCGGAGGGGACAGTGGCCTTCAACCGAGCGCCCCCGCAGGTTCGAGTCCTGTCATCTCCGCCAACTTCGGGCGGTCCTTAGTCGGGGCCGCCCGTTTCCTTTTTGTATTCTGAACATTTGTGGAGACCGCGTCAAGAGTCGATTTCGACTCGGATTCAACTCACAACCGTCGTATAAACGGGCATGGCTGAAGGGAAGGCGGACACTACTCGCAAGACGATCACGTTATCAGTGATCACGGTTCGCCATTTGGAGAAGCTGGCAGAGAAAGGAACGCATGGGTCTGATTGGTCCGGTGTGGCCCGAAACTTCGTTGAAGCTGGCATCCGAGGCGCCATTGAGCGGGGATACCTGATAATAGAAGATGGCTTCGAAGATTAGCGCGGCGTCCCGGACCCATTCCGGCCGGGGCTGCAGCGCCTGGCTGCCGGTCGGAAAATTGATCAGCATCAAAACATCGTCCGCACCCGCGAGCAGCAGCGGGCCGACCGGGCTGTCGAGGTGGGTGCAGTGGGTGATCGCCGGCGATACCCGCTTGGTGTTCCGCTTGAGCGGTGCCGCGTCAGAATTATTTCTATCCGCCATGACACAATCTTACAGCGCGCGGCGATCGCACACCATCACCCGGTGAAAGATTGAAGCCGGTCCATGAACGCCAGCACCGCGTCTTCCCCTTCCATCGGGACGCGCAGGATGACCCGGTCGGCGCCGCACTCCAGCGCTTGGCGGACCGTGTCCTCGCTCGTCTCCACCGGCAGATAGAGGATCGAGGTGGTGAGCTGGTCGGGGTCGCGGCCGTTGGCTTCCATGCGCGCGCGCACATCGGCCATGCTGCGGCCGGTACGTTCCAAATCGAAGGAAATCGGAATCCAGCCCTGGGCGCGGCGGGCGACCCGGGCGCGGCCGACCTTGGAATCGAAAACGCCCAGGATGATCGGCGGATGCGGCCGCTGTACCGGCTTGGGCCAGGACCAGACGCGCTCGAAATTGAGATACTTACCGTGGTAGCTCGCTTCCTCCTGGGTCCACAGCGCCTGCATCGCCTCCAGCATTTCCCACAGATAGGGCCAGCGCGCCTCGAACCGGACGCCGTGGTAGTTCATCTCCTCCACGTTCCAGCCGGCGCCGACGCCGAACAGGAAGCGGCCGCCGGAAATCCAGTCCACGGTGGCGACCTGCTTGGCCAGGGTGATCGGGTCGTGCTGGTTGATCAGGCTGATCGCGGTACCGATCAGGATCTTGCTCGTGACCGCCGCCGCGGCCGCGCTGGACGAAAACGGGTCGGCCATATGGGCGTATTCGCGCGGCAACGGGTCGCCGCTGGGAAACGGCGTCTTGCGTTCGGCGGGGATGTGGGTGTGTTCCGGATACCAGACGGATTCGTAGCCGCGGTCTTCCGCCGCCTTGGCCAGCCGGTCCGGCCGGATGCTGTATTCGGTGTTGAAGCTGAACAGGCCGAGCGCCATGCCGCCCCCTACTGCGTGCGGAAACCGGCCGGGTTCACGTCCAGCTTCTTCGCGATGCCTTTGTACTGGCCGCGGATATAGTCGCTGGCCGGGCGCGGCGTGAAGAATTTCAGCCAGAGCCGCACGACGTGACGCTTCCTGCCTGCGTCCGGGGCGTCGGTGAAGTCGGTGCGGCCGTGCAGCACCGTGTAGTTGTTCACGAACTGGATGTCGCCAGGGGTCAATTCCATCTCGTAGACCAGCGCCGGGTCGTACATGGCCGCATCGATGCACGCCAAGGCATCCGCTTTCAAGGGCGAAAGTTCGCCGCCGGGCGAGTCGATGGCCTTTTGTATTGTGCCGCGGCGGAACGAGCAGCTCAGCACATTGTCTGTCGCGTCGAAGACGGGGCCGTTCCAAAACTCCATCGCACCCGCGGCCTCGGTCGTGAGGTAGGGCAGTCCTTCGTAGAGCGGCGGCAGAAACTCGGGATGGTCGGCTAAAATCGCGTTGTGGACCGACATCGAACTGACGATCCGGCTGAGTCCGCCGGAGCGGCCCTGGCGCAGGCACAGCAGCGAGGTCATGTCGGCCCGGTCGACGTGGAAGTCTAGCGCCGCGCTGGTCTGGTAGCCGCGCGTCCTTATCGCCGTCGGGTTCTCGTTGCCGTGGTCGAAGACGTGTCCCAGCATGTCGCCATAGGTGTTCTGCGAAATCGCCCGGCCCATATGGGTGCCGATGCCCCATTTCATGAGGAACATCTCGCCCGCGTCGTAGCGTTCGACCGGGATGCCGCGCAGCAGGAAGAAGCCGCGCCCGGTCCGCACCTCGCGCTCGACTTCGGCCAGGCGCGGTCCCAGCACCGGCAGCGGGAAGTCGGCTTGTTCGATGTCCGCCAGTTTTCCGTCCCGGCCGCGCACGCCCTGCAACGCGCGGTCGAGGTCGTCGATTTCCGCGCCGGTCAGGACGTGAAACCAACCGTCGTCCGTTTCGATGTCCGCCCGCGTCCAGGCGCTGGCGTCGGTTATGGGCTGGTCGTGTATGTCCATCGTCGATCGGCCTGTGATGATGCGTATCCACCAATCATGCCCGATTAATACGGCTACGCGCTAGGGGCGCTTCCGGCATTCCACTTCACCTGTCGAAAACTATCGCGCCGTAAGTTATGATCCCGGCCATGAGGTGGGGCAATGAATTGGCGGTTCGGGTGAGCATCCTGGGCGCCGTAGCGCTGATCGTAGCATGCACGCGGGCCGACACGGACTTGCCGGCGACGGTCCGTCCCGCCGGATCGCCGGCGGCCGAGTTCCGTCCCGTCACGGACATCCCGATACCCGAAGATGCCAGCCTGGACACCGAGCGCTCGCTGATCCTGAGCAGCCGCGACCGGTGGACGGGGCGCGTCGTCATGAAGGTGGGCATGTCGGCGGCCAAGGCCTTCGCCTTCTACCAGCAGGAGATGCCCAATTTCCGCTGGATCCCTATCATGAGCGTGCAATCAGAAATCAGCGTGCTCGCCTTTACCCGCGACGACCGCGCTGCCACGGTGCAGGTTCAGCGGCGCACGATCGGCGGCGCCCTGATCACCATCACCATCGCGCCGCGGCAGGCCGACCGGCCCGTCAAGGTGCAGCCCGTCCGTTAGAGCAATTTGCGTCGCCGCGGCGGCGATCCTAAAGTTTCCACACCGCGCATCGGCTTTCCGAGGTACACCAACCCCGCAAGGGAGACTGCATCATGACGCAACCGAAAGGACCGCTCGACGGGGTCAAGGTCGTCGCCTGCTCGACCGCCCAGGCGGGCACCGTGCCTTACATGCTGATGGCGGATCTGGGGGCGGAGGTCGTCAAGATCGAGGTGCCCGGCGCCGGCGACAATTCGCGCAACGCCGGACAGGTCGAGGGCTATCCCAGCGCCTATTTCGAGACCAACAACCGCGGCGTGAAAAGCCTGACCCTGAACCTCAAGGACCCGCGCGGTCGGGACATCCTCCACAAGCTGGTCGCGCAAGCCGACGTGTTCGGGCAGAACTTCCGGCCCGGTGCGGCGGAGAAGAACGGCTTCGGTTACGAGAATTTGAAGAAGGTCAATCGCAAGCTGGTCTACGCCTCGATCTCCGGCTACGGGCCCGACGGGCCCAACGCGGCGCTGCCGGGCACGGACGCGATGGGCCAGGCGCTGGGCGGCATCGCCGAGGCGTTCTCCTCGCCGGGCCAGCCGATGCGCACCGGCATCGTCTCGGTCGCGGACGAGACCTGCGCGATCCTCACCTTCGGCGGCATTCTGGCGGCGTTGCACCATGCCAATGCGACCGGCGTTGGGCAGAAGGTGGACACCTCGCTGCTGGGCGGGCAACTCCGCCTGATGGGCTGGACCCTGACGACGACGATGTGGCGCGACCGCGACCCGGTCACGGGACAGGCGCGCATCAACGGGACCGCGGAACGGCCGGGGATGAGCGCCAGCTTCGAGGACAAGGACGGCAAACCCTTCGTCTTCCAGCTCGCAGGACGGGTTTGGGCGAAGGCGATGACGGCCCTGGGTTTTTACGAGGAGCTCGAGGCGATCGGGCTGGGCGATCTCGGCATCGCCGTCACCTCAGACGCCAAGCGCGAGGCGATGCTGGCCAAACTCGACGATTGTTTCGCGCGCGACGGCCGCGACCGCTGGGTCGAGATCCTGCGAGTCGCCGATATCGTCGCCGCCCCGATCAATACGCTGCTGGAAGCGACCAACGATCCCGACGTGCTGGCGAACGGCTATGTCGCCGAAATCGAGTATCCCGAGCACGGCAAGACCGCCAAGGTGCACGGCTCGCCCTGGAAGTTCTCCGAGACGCCGGCGCGGATCGGCACGGCGCCGAAGCTGGGCGAGCATACCGGCGAACTGCTGTCGCACCTCGGCTATTCCGACAAGGACATCGCGGCGCTGCGCGCCGACTGCGTGGTCTGATAGGGTATACATCACCGCAGAACCGTCAATTTACCGAGGGAAAAAGACATGGCCTTCGTCGAGACCGAACGCCACGGACAGATTATGATCGTCCGGCTGAACCGGCCGGAACGCATGAACGCGATGGGATCCGATCTGCGTCAGGGGATGGCCGAGGCCTTCTCCGAATTCCGCACCGACCCGGACCTGGAAGTCGCGATATTCACCGGCACCGGCCGCGCCTTCTGCGCCGGCGAGGACATGAAGGAATCGCTGGAGAAGGGCATCGTCGGCAGCCCCGACCCGGAACTCGAGGACCCCTTCATGAAGGGCACCCTGGAAAAGCCGATCATCGCCGCGGTCAACGGTTTCGCCATGGGCGGCGGCTTCATGATGGTCGAGCGCACCGACCTTAGGGTCGCGGTGCCCGACGCGGTGTTCGAGATGTCGGAGGCCAAGCGCTGGCTGCTCGGCGGTTACAATCACGGGCATGTCGCCAGCCTGCCGCATCCGGTGGCGACCGAGATGGCGCTCGGTTTCCGTTTCACCGCCAAGCGGCTGCACGAGGTCGGCTTCATCAACCGCCTGGCGGAGCCGGACGCGCTGATCCCGACCGCCATGGAACTGGCCGAACACATGCTGACCCTGCCGCCCGCCGCGCGGGTCAACACGATCTACATGATGCGCCAGATGCGCCCCAAGGTGGCGCCGGAACTGGGCGCCCTGGCCGATGCGCTGCACGAGCATGGCGACAAGTCGGACCGGGTCGAATCGCGCGCCGCCTTCGCCGAGAAACGCAAACCGAACTGGAAGGGCTGGCTCCAGCCGGAGGACCGCTACAAAATGCCGACAGTGGAATCGGTGCGGGCGAGCATGGAGGCGGACGACTAAGCTTAAATGCCCGATTGTCATCTGGCATGGACGTAAAATGACGGACCAACCGGGCTAAAGGCTGGTGTTGGACGTACTCATCCCTTCGGTGAATACGATCGTCGAACCTGAGTTCAATCTACTGCGGCCGCCCGGCGTAATTTTGCGATGTCCGGCACCGCGGGCGACGGAAATAAAGTCGATGTAATCGGTTGTGACTTCTATAATTTCGGAGACGGCAAGGCCATCTTGAAGGATTTCTATTGGAAAATCGTCGCGTAGCCGATTTCATCCGACGGAGATTTCCGCGGCTTCGCCCTCGAACGTGCTCTCTGGAAACGCCGGATACAGATTGCATATGCCTTGCCTTTCGTAATCGGCGCCTGCATCCTTTCGGCTCGCGCTCGACGCAGAAAACTCGTCAACCAGACGATCCGGAGGCAGGCACCATGGACGCGGTCGAACTCAAGAAACTTCAAGCACCGATCAAGGCGCAGTACCGCGAAGACCCGGAAGCGGCGGTCAT
>JAKZTB010000310.1:0-7915 GCA_047517345.1 Alphaproteobacteria bacterium | reverse complement strand
TCATCAATCTCAGTCCCTGCAACTGCTCCGTCCGGCGCATCCGATTCCTCCAGATTTGGAGGAAATCTAAAACCGGACAGATCATCTGTTACATAGACCGGTCATATCGTGTGTTAGCGACACAAGGGTCGCCACGGGATTGCGTCTTCTAAGCGCAGTGTCATGAGCGGTCCGATCCATGAGTTTACGACGACCGTCCCATTCTGGCGGCCGCGCGTCACGCCAATCGATCTCGACGACGCGACCGAAGAACAGCGCGAAGCGCTGAAGGTCACGCCGTCGAACACGAAAGTGTCGGAGTATGTGCTGGCGCTGGCGCGGGACGCGGAAACCCTGCGGGAACGCACACCGCTGTTCAATGCGATCATGTACAACCGCGGGGGCCTGTCCCGTGCGGAACGGGAACTGGCCGCGACCGGCGCGTCCGTCGGCAATCGCTGTATATATTGCGCGGCGGTGCATTCCAGCCGCTACAACATGCTCGCCAAGAACGAAACCGTCATGCAGCGTGTTTTCGCGGACGGCGAGAAAGCGGAGCTCGATCCGCGGCAGAGCGCTATTCTCAGCTTTGCGATGAAGCTGTCGCAGACGCCGCCCGCCGTAACGCAGGACGATATGGCCGCTCTTGGCGAGGCGGGGTTGGCGAAAGACGAGATTCTCGATTTGATTCTGTCGGCTGCCTTGTTCGGTTGGGCCAATCGGTTGATGCACACGCTCGGCGATCCGATCGAACAGACGGAATAATCGCCGTAAGAACGATATCTAACTGCGCGCCAAAATGTCGGCGGACCTCGCTTCTTGAAGCGCCGCCGCCAATCGGCGAATTGGCGCTCCGCTTACTTGTACTTATTGTTTTCCAATGAATAATATTGGGTAGACGCAAAATTAGCTCATAAGGCCTGCGGTACGTGTCGGCGAGGCTGAGCCTTGGAGGATGCATGACCGTCTACAAGAGCGCCTGCCATTGCGGTGCCGTATCCGTCGAACTAGAGACGGATACCGATCCCGCAGAGATCGACGTCCGCCAATGCCAATGCGCCTTCTGCCGCGCCCATGGCGCAACATCGGCCAGCGACCCGGCCGGACGTATCCGCTACTTCGAAAACGAACCGGGTGCGATCAACCGATACCAGTTCGGTACCAGGTCTTGCGAATTCATCCTGTGCCGGCGTTGCGGAGTCTATCTCGGCGCGGTAATGGGCGACGACGAGACGCCAGGCTACGCCACGACCAACATCAAGCATTACGAAGATCGTGCGCTTTTCACCAAACCGCCCCGGCAAACCGTCTATGACGACGAAGATTTGGAACCACGCCTCGAACGCCGGCGCAGAACCTGGACGCCGATTGCGAATTAACCGAGCCCGAGCATTGGAGGATGCATGACCGCCCCTGACCTTGCCTATGTCGCGCTCGTCGTCGACGAACCGGACAAGAGCGCCACGATCTTCGAGAGGGATTTCGGCCTGCCGCGCGAGGATTTCACCAGAGGCGACTCAAATGTACCGGTCGTCTCCGTCGGACGCTCAGCCCTCGCCTTCTTCCGGCCGGACGACTCATTTCTCGGAACCGGCGCGAAGAAGGGCGTCCATCACATCGCCATCGCCGCCGCCGACCCGGAAGCGGCAGCCCGCGATTCAGGGCTCGCCGCTGCGAACAGCGTGGCGCAAGGCTTGGGCGGCCGACCGCAGATCGAACTCGAGCGCGACGCGACCTGTGGTGTCCGGACCCGTCTTACAACGTCCCTCGGCCTGGCCCCTACCTCGTCCGACATCGTGGATCGGATCGACCATCTCGGGGTTGCCTGCGCCGATAACCAGGCGGCTCGCGATATCTTTATCGACAGGCTCGGCTGCGTCTACGAGAGCCAACAGACCGACAGCGAGGTGGAAACGATCTCCGAGAACTTCACCTCCGATACCTACAATTACATCTTCCACACGCGACCATCGCGGTTGGTCGGGAGTATGCGGGTCACCTTCATCACCGTCGGCGATACCGAGTTCGAGTTCATCCAGGACCTGACGGCGAATGTGGAAGCCGACGAGGCGCGGCACGAAAATGCCGGCAATACGAGGGGCGATCGCAGTGCGATCGCGCGCTTCATAGCGTCGCGCGGCGCCGGATTGCATCACGTCGCCTTCAAGACGCCCGACGTCGCCGGCAGCCTCGCCAAGATCGCCGAGGCGGGACACCGGGTGATCGACCGCATCGGCCGCCCTGGGTCACGCCGCGCCTTGATCGGCTTCATGCATCCGACGATGATCGGCGGCGTGCTGATGCACTTCGTGGAACGCGAGGAGATCTGACCATGTCAGGGTATGCGCTCAACTATCTCGCGCTCGCCGCCCGCGACGTGGACGCAACCTGCCGCTTCCTGGGCGACTCGCTGGCACTGCAACGCGCGGACGTGCCGCTAGAAGGTCGTACGATCCCCTTCTTCGGCGTCGGCAAATCCGCCGTTGCGATCTTCGAGTTCGACGACCCGTATCTGGAAGAACCGCGCTTTCCCGGTGTCCATCATATGGCACTCGGTACAAACGATCCGGCGGGAACCGCTGTGAAGCACAGTCTGACCATGACGGAAGAAGGTATCGGCCCAAACGGAAAACGCTTCGTCACGATCGAAAAGACCGAGACCGTCGGCATCCGCACCCGCTTCATCGAACCGCTAAATATTCCGGCGGTAGACGGGCCGGCTTACAAGATCGACCATCTGGGCATCGCAACCGACGACAACGACGCCACCGTCCGCGTTTTTACCGACAATCTCGGTTGTCACATCGACAGCACGCAGACTGATGTCGAAATCCGCAACGTCACCGAGAGCTTCGTTTCCGACAAATACGGCGCGTTTTATCATTCTCGCCCGCCTGAAATCCTCGGCGGCCTGCGCGACGTCTTCATCACCATCGGCGATTGCGAGCTCGAACTGCTGATGGATTACGACCCGGAGCTGAAACCGAAGGACCAGCTCGGCGAGGAAAAGGGCAACACCAAAGGCGATCAGAGCGCGATCGCCAAATTCGTTGCGCGCCGCGGCCCCGGCCTCGCCCATATCGCCTTCGCGACCCGGGACATCGACGCCATCTTGCCGAATCTCGCCAACGACGGCTGGCGGATGATCGACCTGGTGGGCCGCCCCGGCGGGCGCGGATCGAAGATCGGTTTCGTGCATCCGTCGAACTTCGGCGGCGGGCTGTTAATGCATTTCGTGGAGCCGCAAATCGACGGCGGGTATACCGGATAACATGGCAAAACTGCCCGCCAAAGGCACCGCTACACAAGCTTGATCCCGACCATCGCCCGTTTCAAAGCGGAACGGCATTTGCGGAAAAGCGTGCGCAAACCCTCAAAGCGAAATAAGGTTCACACCATGCTTCTAGTCCAAATTTCCGATACTCATATCGACGAGCCCGGGACCCTGGTCTACGGCCATTTCGACACGACCAGGGCCCTGCGAAACGCAATCGACGCAATCAACGCGATGCGCCCGGCGCCCGACCTTGTCTTGCATACCGGCGATATCGCCTCGCACGGCAGCGTGCCGCGCTATGAGGCTTTCAAAAGGTTGATGGACGAACTGGACGCGCCTTGGGCGGTGATCCCAGGCAACCACGATGACCGCGACTCACTGCGCACGGTCTTCGGCGGCACACCCTGTCTGCCCACGACGAGCGCGTTCCTGCAGTACACGATCGACGATTATGCGGTTCGGATCATCTGCTGCGACTCGGTCATCCCCGATGAAGCGCCGGGCGAGATGTGCTCTGATCGGCTCGCCTGGCTGGATGACCGGCTTGCCGAAGCGCCGGACCGGCCGACCATCGTCGCCTTGCACCATCCGCCGTTCTACGCCGGTATGACCGGCACTACGTCAAAAGGGCTCAAGCGCGGCGGCGCAGAGCTGGCCGAAATTTTGAGCCGTCACGACCACGTCGTGCGGGTGGTTGCCGGTCATGTGCACCGGCCGATCACGGCGGCGTTCGGCGGCACTATCGCGTTCGCCGCACCAACGACATGTTATCCGTTCGGCCTCGACACCGGGCCCGAGCGGGTCCTCAACGTCGTGCACGAAGCGCCTGGCTTCGCGGTGCATCTGTGGCTACCGGATGCATCGCCCTCTGGTGCGGGCCTGGTCTCCCACGTGCAGCCCATCGGCGACTGGGAGCCGCCTATCACATTGCTCAAGGACGGCAAACAGGTACTGGCCGATTGAATCAAGCGCGGCCCAGTCTTGAATTTGTATAGGCAATTATTTTCGAAAGCCCGATGGACCGCCTACTAAAGACTGTCTGCAGCCTCCGCCAAGAAGACCCTTTTAATTTTGGATGAATCCATCCTTTCAAGCGACGCAATTGCGGCGGGGGCGGCATTGCCAGCACCTGCATCCACCAGTCTCTGCGGCGTTGATAAATTAATTTCCGAGGTTATCTCGACGCTCTTGCCACTGTCCATTCTTTGAGCCGCCAGCAACACGTCGTTCTCCTGGTTCCAGGTCAGAGTCACGCCAAACTCCAGCGCCCGTTCGCGAATGCGAGCCTGGCTCGGGCCAAAGAATTGGCGCACACGATAGCCGATATCGATCAATTCCGCCTTGATATCCTCGAATGCGAACTCACTCATCGATCCCCTCCTAAACCATGCGGCGCGCGCGGTTCCATGCCGGGGTTGCGGGTTAACGAGGGCGAGATTAATCAATGGACGTTAAAATTTAATGAGTCGGACCCACAGAACTCTCGACAACGGCCAAGCGAACAGCCGTAATCGGAAACGCCGGCTATGCCGGACGGTCACCCGCAATCGTAACCCTGTGCATGACGCGGTCCGCATCGCCATGGTCATGTACGGCGTAGTGCATCGTGCAGCGATTGTCCCACATGACCACATTGCCCGGCCGCCAGATATGACGGTAGGAACGGTCCGGTTTCGGACAGTGGGCGTACAAGTAATCCAGGATCGGCCGGCTTTCCGCCGCCGTCATGTTCTCGAACGACGGCACCGTATCCGGATGACTGATATACAACGCCTTGCGGCCGGTTTCCGGATGGGTCCGGACGATCGGGTGATAGGTGAACGGAACCGCGCCTTCATGACCGGTACGGCGCGCCATGATCGTCCCGCTGAATTTTGCGCGCATCCCATCCAGAAAGGTTTTCATGCCGTCGGATAGCGCCGCATAGGCGAAGTACTGATTGCAAAACAAGGTATCGCCGCCTGCCTCGGGCAGTTCCTGTGCCGCCAAAATGGAAATCGCTGGCGGTTTCTCCAAATAGGCGGAGTCGGGATGCCAATACTCCGTCGGGGTCGCCACTTTGCCCCGGTTGAAGACCCGCAATATGCCGGGGAACCCGTCGCGATAAGTCAGCATCGGCGTCGTCATGAAGTCGCCCCACCGCTTGGCAAAGGCCAGGAGGCCCGCATCGTCGAGATGCTGCCCCTCGAAGGTCAGCATGCAATGATCGAGAAACGCACGGTGGACGATGTCGAATTGTTCGTCTTCGAGCGACCCCAAGGGGGCGCCAAATACCGCCGCGCCGATCGAACCAGTCAGCGGTCTGACTTCAACGCGTTGCGCTGCTGCCGTCATTTTCTCTATCCAAGGTCCTCGATCCGCGGTCCGACTTCTTCGGCCAATAATCGCAGGCTTTCATGGTCCCAGGAAGCATCGTCTGAATCCACCGTGATACTGAGCAACCCGCCGAACCCGCCGACGTTTTCGTACAGCGCGCGAATCTTGTCCTCGCATTCGACCGGATCGCCGACGATCCAGACATTTTCCATCAGATAATCGACATCAACATCCGCGTCCGGCATTTCCGGGTCGAGTTTGCAGGACTGGATCTGGATCGTGCCGATCCGGCTCGGTTCCTGATGGACCTCGTAGTTGCGGCCGAGCACTTCGCGGGCACGCTCCCGAGCGATCTTGGGCGTCGGTCCGACGAAGATGTCGCGCGCGATGCGCCATTCGCTGCGGCTTGCGGTCCGGCCGGCCGCTTTCGCGCTTTCCTCGACCGTATCCCAATGGCCTGGCAGATGCGTGGCGGACAGGACGGCGCTCGACATCGGGCTGTAGCCGCGCGCGCCGGCAACCTTCAATGATCCGGATTTCGGGGTGCTGGCGGCGAGCGCGATCGGCGGGTGCGGCCGCTGCAGCGGCTTCATGTGCAGGCCCCGCTCGGTCACCGGGTCGAACTCCGGCGCGTCGACGTGGAAGTACTCGCCGTGATGGCTGAACTTGCCGTCGTCGTGATCCCACAGGCCGAGAATGACGTCGAGCGCTTCCGCCGCGCGCGCGCGGGCCGTCGCCGGGTCGAGCCCCATCAGCATCATGTCGGTCGTGATGCCGCCGAGCCCGATGCCCCACTGGAACCGCCCGCGCGCCAGATGGTCGAGGGTCGCCAGCCGGTGCGCCAGATAGACCGGTTCGTGCATGCCCAACAGGGTAACGCCCGTGCCGAGCTTGATTTTCTCGGTCAGCGCCAACGCCTTGGCGATCAGCAGGTCCGGCGCGGGCGCGTTCTCCCACTTCTCGGTGAAGTGCTCGCCCAGCCAGGCTTCGGCGAAGCCGACCTTGTCCGCCAGCACCAGCTGATCGATATCGCGGTCGTAACAGTCCGCGATCGGCCGGTAGGACGGGTGCAGCGGCATCATGAACAGGCCGAGAAGCATGGCGGTGGTCCCTTGGCAACGAACGGAGCCGAATAGCGGCTAGACGATATCCTTTGGATCGACCTCGTGCAAAATCGGCTCGCCCTTCGCGAAGCGCGCGATGTTGTCGAGGAAAAGCTCGTCCCAGCGGGCGCGCCCGCCGCTGCCGGCGAAGGAGGTGTGCGGCGTGAGGCGTACCTTGGGGTGTGACCACAGCGGATCGTCCTCCGGGAGCGGTTCGGTATGGAAGACGTCGAGCACCGCATGCGCGAGCCGGCCGTCGTCGAGCGCGGCTAGCATTGCCACATCGTCGATCAGCTTGCCGCGCGCGATATTGACCAGGATCGCGCCCGGCTTCACCGCGGCGAAGAAATCCGTGCCGACGAATCCGCGCGTCTCGTCGTTGAGCGGACAGGCCAGCACGATCACGTCCGCCTTGGGCAGGAATTCTTCGAGATCGGCCATCGTGCCGGATTTATCGACCAACTCGGAGGTAGCCGGAGTGCGGCGCACGACGCCCGTCGTCGCGTCGAACGCCTTGGCCCGCTTCGCCAGCGCCTGGCCGATCGGTCCATAGCCGATGATCAGCCAGTTGGTGCGCCAGATTTCGCGGAACGGCGTCTGCTTCCATTCCTTGCGCGCCTGCTGGTCGCGCTGCGTATCGATCGGGTGGAACAGGCTCAACACGTGCGCCATCGTGTACTCGGCGATCGCCACCGCCTGCGCGCTGCTGTTGCAGATACGCACGCCCTTGTTGGATAATTTCCTATAGATCGGGTTGTCGAGCCCGGCATTGAAGGTCTGCAGTACGCCGACCGATTTGCAGGCAAGCGCCAGATCGAAAGCGGCCTTCGTGGCGCCGTCGGGGTGGAGGTGGGAGCTGAGCCAAAGGTAATCGATGTCGAATTCCGCCGGCGAAACCGCGGCGCCACCGACTAGAAACTGGCCATCCTTTCCGAATGGGTGCACCTCGATATCGAGCCCAAGATTGTCGAGCCTTTGCCCGATATGCTCCAGCGATTTTTCGTACATCGCGACCGTGACGGCCATGCTTCTCTCCCCTGACGCCGAATGAACGGAGAGGTATACAGGCCCGGCCCGCACGGTGCCAGATCAGCGGCGCACGCTGTCGCTAACACACGATATGACCGGTCTATGTAACAGATGATCTGTCCGGTTTTAGATTTCCTCCAAATCTGGAGGAATCGGATGCGCCGGACGGAGCAGTTGCAGGGACTGAGATTGATGAAGTTCGAGGATGTCT